>JAUWTC010000398.1 GCA_030609785.1 Holophagae bacterium | reverse complement strand
GGTCCATCGTCGCGACCATGGCTTCGACCGGTTCCGGAGTGCTGAAGTCCACTCCTGCCTTTTGCAGTTGCGTGACCGGGTGGTCATTGCCTCCGGATCGGAGCAGATTGAGGTAACGTTCGACGGTCTCGGCACGCGCATCCGACGGACCTGTTGTCATCTTGGCGTGAAAGAGGGTCGCCGCAGCCTTCGAGGTTGCGTACTGGTAGACGTAGTAGGGCGAGGCGAAGAAGTGGGGGATGCGGGCCCAGGTGTTTCGATACCACTCTTGATCGTCCAGCGTGTCGCCGAGGTAGGCGGCCAGGACCTCGAGGTAGGTCTTTTGCAGGAAGTCGGCCGTGATCGGTTGGCCGTCTTCGACGGCCCGGTGGGCCCGAAGTTCGAAGTCGGCGAACATCGTCTGCCGATAAAAGCCGGCCGCAATGTCGTCGATGGCGTGCTGCAGCATGACGATCCGCCGCATCGGGTCGTCTTCTCGTTCCAGGAGAAGGTCGAGGAACAAATTTTCATTGGTCATGCTGGCGACCTCGGCGACGAAGATTGTGTACTCGGCCGTGGCGAAAGGCTGGCTCTGGTGCGAGAGAACCGTATGCATCGTGTGTCCCATTTCGTGGGCCACGGTGAAGGCATCGTTGAGGGTGTCGGCATAGTTGAGCAGCATGTAGGGGTGTACGCCGTAGACCCCGGCTGAGAACGCCCCCGATCGTTTGCCTTCGTTTTCGTAGACGTCAATCCACCTCTGGTCGAAGGCCTGCCGGACGGTGCCCTGGTAGTCGCTCCCGAAGAGGCCCACCGAGGCCTCGATCAGGGGCGCGACGTCGTCGTAGGGGAGGGGCCAGTCCACTTCGACCAGCGGGAGGTAGGCGTCGAAATAGCGGTAGGACTCGAGTCCGAGCACACTCTTTCTCAGAGCGTGGTAGCGCCTCAGCGGTGCGGCTCCTTCGCGGGCGGTCGTCACCAAGGTGTCGACGACCAGCTCCGGGATGGCATTGTCGTCCAATTCGGCTTCGATAGTTGTCGAGTAGTTTCGCGCCTGCGCCACGAACCAGTCGCGCTGGAGCACGCCGTCGTAGATGGCGGCCCACGTGTTCGGGGTGTTGTCGTAGACCGAGAAGTGAGCCCTGAACAAGGCCTCCCGATCTGACTGGTGCCTGAGGGTGTGAAGGCCGTGTTGGTAGGTGGCATGACTGGCCACGACCGAGCGCCCATCTGAGAGCGAGACTGTCGGGTAGTCGACATCTGCGTCGGCCAGCATCGAGTAGGCCTCGGACGGGGTGTTACTGAAGGGGCCGGCCAAGGCCAGGATCCGTTCCCCCTGCTCGTCCAGTACGTGCGCCTGTTGACGGTAGGTCTCGAGGATGCCGAAGCGGTAGGGCTCGAGTCCTGAGGTCGTTTCGAGCCACTCCCGCATCGTCTCTTCGGGAATCCGCAGCAGTTCCGGGGAATACCAGGCGGTTGCCTGCCGGAACCGGGCGAAGAGGATTTGTACACGGCCCAGACGTGCTTTGACGTCGTTGTCCCTCGTGTCCTGGGTCTGCATCAAGCCTGGGTAACGGTAGACTCGGTATGCCAATTGGCCCAACTCGTCGGACAGCCGGGAGACCTCGAGAACCCGGTCGGGGCCGTCGGCCAGTGTGCCCTCGAAGGCACGATAGCGGTCCATCAATTCTTCGGCGCGTCCGAGGTCTTTTTCCCATCCATCCCAGTCGGGAAAGAGGTGGGACAGATCCCAGGTGAATCTCTCGGGGATGGCCGCGCGGTCGCGGGTCGGCGGCCGTGAGCCGCCGGTATTATCGGGGTTGTGGGTTTCGTCGTTCATCGGGTGCGGATCCTCCAACTGCCTCAAAGGTGAAGCGAGGGCTCAGGATACAGGGAGGGGGGTTGGTGAATCATCGCTAGTATTCGGGGGAGTGGGGAATCTCGGCGGCCTCGATACGTTCGAGCATGATTTCGAGTATTGGGAAGGGGCCGTCCACCGGAATTTCGACGCCGGTGATCCTCAGAGTTCTTCGCAAGTGCGCGGACACACGCAGGTCATAAAGTCCGGGGTTGAGGAGGCGGTGAAAGTCACCGGCGGCAGGGTCGGTTTTGACACAGGAGCGGGCCTCGGCCGTGTCCAGGTCGATGACCTCGATTTCGGCGGCCAATGGGCGGCCGTTGTCGGCATCAATTACGGTGCCGTGGATGCCTTGTTGGGCAGCGCCGATAAAGCCCAGTACAGCCCTCCGGTTGGCCGTCCAAATCATCTCGAGTTGGTCGGACGGCAGCAGTTTGGTCGATGAGATTTCGACGGTCACCTCTCGGCCTCCCTGAAAATAGGTCATGAAATCCTGGCGACCGCCGGCGATTGGGTACCAGTCGGCGCCGTTGGTCACGCCGGGCGTGCAGGTGCCTCCAAAGCAACCAGGATCGCGGCAGTCGTCGAGGTAGCCGGGTGGGCCATCCTCCTGGGCCGCCGTCGCCCAGGCCAGGGAGAGGTCGAAGAACCATTCATCGTCAGGGTGGCGGTCGCACCAGGTATCCCACGGGTAGTTGATCAGTTCGGCGCCGCCGTGCAGGTTGGCCGACAGGACGAAGTGGCGGGATTCTGCAAGGTCCATCATCGCGATCGTCTCAGGCCACCACGGGTTGCCGTGAGGGTGAGGTCCGAGCCGGGGGTCGGGGAAGTTCCTGTTCGGATCGATCCAGGAAGAGTGGCCGTCGTCGGTCGTAAAAAACCGGATGGCCGAACTGACCGTGTGATCTCCGCCGAAATAGGCGCCATCGGGATTGGCCAGGGGATTGATCCAGATTTCGGTCTGGTCGACGAGGGTGGTGACAAGGACATCGGAGCCGTATTGGTCCACCAGGTCGAAGGCCAATCGCAGCATCGCAACGTAGCCTGCAGTTTCGTCTCCGTGCATGGTCGAGGTCAAGAACACCTCGGGCTCCGCTTCGTCGATATCGGGGTTGCGCGAGATCTCGAGGGCCAGCAGCCGATGGTCTTTGGTGAGATTGGCGGTCGGGCCGAGGTCGTGGAGCCTGCAGAGGGTCGGGAACGATTCGGCCAGCCGGTGCATCATGGCCTCGTACTGGGCGTAGGTCGGGTAACAGTCCCACAGGGGCGTACTGAGATCTTCCCAACCGGAGGGGCACATCGTAATGCCGGTTGTCTTGGGCCGGTCAACGATCGACAACCGATAGCCCAGGTCTCGGAGTCGGTCGAGCTGGGCCGGCGAACAGACGGCCGT
>JAUWTC010000184.1 GCA_030609785.1 Holophagae bacterium | reverse complement strand
TACTCCAGGATCTCGGTGATAGCGCCGGCGCCGACTGTGCGGCCGCCTTCGCGGATTGCGAAGCGCAGTCCCACTTCCATGGCAATGGGTGTCAACAGCTCAACCTCGAGATTCGTGTTATCCCCAGGCAAAACCATCTCTACACCCTCGTCCATGTGCACCGATCCGGTCACGTCCGTTGTCCGGAAGAAAAACTGCGGCCGGTATCCCTTGAAAAACGGGGTGTGCCGTCCGCCCTCTTCCTTCGTCAATACATACACCTCGGCGCGAAACTTCATGTGCGGCGTGATCGACCCGGGCTTCGCTACCACCTGGCCTCGCTCAACGTCCTCACGGTTCGTTCCGCGAAGCAACAGACCAACGTTGTCGCCCGCCTCACCGCGATCAAGCAGCTTACGGAACATCTCAACGCCCGTCACAACCTTCTTCATCGTCGGACGAATCCCGACAACTTCCATCTCCTCGCCAACGTTGACCACTCCACGATCGATCCGACCCGTCACCACGGTGCCCCGACCCGAAATCGTGAAGACGTCCTCGATCGGCATCAAAAATGCCTTGTCAATATCTCGCTCCGGTAGCGGAATGTAACTGTCCAACGCTTCCATGAGCTCCCAGATCGACTTGCACTCTTCAGAATCAGGATCGTCGCTCTCGCCGGCTTTCAACGCCGAACCACGGATGATCGGAATGTCGTCTCCAGGGAAGTCGTACTCACTCAACAACTCCCGGATCTCCATGTCCACGAGGTCCAAAAGCTCCTCGTCATCCACCTGGTCAACCTTGTTCATGTACACGATGATGAACGGAACGCCCACCTGACGCGCCAGCAAGATGTGCTCCCGCGTCTGAGGCATCGGCCCGTCTGCTGCCGACACCACCAACACCGCACCGTCCATCTGCGCCGCACCCGTGATCATGTTCTTCACGTAGTCGGCGTGACCAGGACAGTCGACGTGCGCGTAGTGCCGCATCTCAGACTGGTACTCAACGTGCGCCGTGTTGATCGTGATCCCACGCGCCTTTTCCTCCGGCGCCTTGTCGATCGAATCAAACGGCGTAAATTCAGCCAATCCCTTCGTCGCAAGGGTCTTGGTGATCGCCGCCGTCAACGTGGTCTTCCCATGGTCAACGTGACCAATCGTCCCAATGTTGACGTGCGGCTTCGTCCTCTCAAACTTTTCCTTGGCCATAATGCCTCCCCCTACGCCGAAATCCCACGGACGCGGGCGACGATTGCCTCGGACAACTTCCGAGGCACCTCGTCGTAATGATCGAACTGCATTGTGTAGGTTGCCCGCCCCTGCGTCGCCGACCGGAGATCGGTCGCATACCCGAACATCTCCGACAGCGGCACGTGAACGATAACCACCTGAAAACCGGCGCGTTGTTCCGTCGAGTTGATGTGACCCCGACGCCGATTGAGATCCCCAATCACGTCACCCAGATAATTTTCCGGAGTGACGACTTCTACTTCCATCACCGGCTCCATGAGGGTCGGCTCAGCCTTTGCGGCGGCATCCTGAAATGCCATCGAACCCGCCACCTTGAACGCGATCTCGGAGGAGTCAACTTCGTGAAACGAACCGTCATAGAGAGCGGCCCCGATACCGACCAGGGGATAGCCCGCCAAGAAACCCCGATCCATTGCTTCTCTGATCCCCATTTCCACCGGGCGGACAAACTCTCTTGGGATCGTGCCCTGGGTGATTTCGTTGACGAATTCGAAGTCCGTTCCGTCAACCAAAGGCCAGATTCGTACCTTGGCGTGACCGTACTGGCCTCGCCCGCCGGTTTGACGGATGAACCTGCCCTCACCGTCAGCCGCAACCTTGATGGTCTCACGGTAGGCAACCTGGGGCCGGCCGACGTTCGCGCCAACTTTGAATTCCCGCATCAAGCGGTCGATGATGATCTCCAGGTGGAGCTCACCCATGCCGGAAATGATCGTCTGGCCGGTCTCTTCATTGGTCGTGACCTTGAAGGTCGGGTCCTCGCTGGTCAACTTGGTCAAGGCTTGACCCAATTTGGCCTCGTCGGCCTTGGTCTTGGGCTCGATTGCCACCGAGATCACCGGCTCGGGAAAGTTCATGGACTCCAACACGATCGGGTGCTTGGCATCGCAGATGGTGTCACCGGTGGTGACATTGCGAAGACCGACGACCGCACAGATGTCACCGGCCCAAACCTCGCTGATTTCTTCACGCTTGTTGGCGTGCATCCGCAGAAGCCGTCCGACCCGCTCACGCTTGCCCTTGATGGCATTGAGAACCGAAACGCCGGTTTCGACATGGCCCGAGTAGACCCGCATGAAGGCCAACTGACCGACAAAGGGGTCGGTCATGATCTTGTAAACCAGGGCGGCAAACGGCGCGTCATCATCGGCGGGCCGAGTCTCCTCCCGGTCCCGGTCGCCCACACCCTCGATCGGCGGCACATCCAGAGGCGAAGGCATGAAGTCGACAACGGCGTCAAGCATCGGCTGGACACCCTTGTTTTTGAAGGCCGAACCGCACAGGACCGGAACCAGCATGTTTTCGACCGTACCCTGGCGAAGACCGGCCTTGATCTGCTCTTCTTTCAAGGCGCCTTCGGCCAGGTAGTCGCTCAACAGTTCTTCGGAAACTTCGGCGACCGTCTCCAGGAGTTTCTCCCGCCACTCCTCGGCCTCTGCCCGAAAGTCATCCGGGATTTCTTCTTCGTGGTATTCGGCGCCCAGGGTCTCCTCGAGGTACCGGTAGGCCTTCATCCGCACCAGGTCGATCACGCCGACGAATCCCTCTTCACATCCCATGGGAATCTGTACCGGAACCGGATTGGCCTTCAATTTGTTCTTGATCTGATCCACAACCCTGGCGAAATTCGCTCCAACGCGATCCATCTTGTTGACGAACGCGATGCGGGGAACGTGGTAACGATCAGCTTGACGCCACACCGTCTCCGATTGGGGCTCCACACCACCAACTGCACAGAAGACCGCAACGGCGCCGTCGAGGATTCTCAGGCTTCTCTCGACTTCGGCGGTGAAATCAACATGGCCCGGAGTGTCGATGATGTTGATCCGACAATCCCGCCACGAACACGTGGTCGCGGCGGACGTGATGGTGATACCACGCTCCTGCTCTTGCTCCATCCAGTCCATGGTCGCGGTGCCTTCGTGCACCTCGCCCAGGCGGTAATTGATCCCCGTGTAGTAGAGGATCCGCTCTGTCGTCGTCGTCTTACCGGCATCAATGTGAGCCATGATGCCGATATTGCGGACGAGAGCTAATGGAACGTTTCGGGCCATGTTGTCAAAGATCTCCTCAAAGCTATCAGTTAACGAAAAAGAACTACGGCAAAGACTCCCTACCAGCGATAGTGGGCAAAGGCCTTGTTGGCCTCGGCCATCCGGTGCGTGTCGTCACGCTTCTTGATGGCGGCCCCACGGTTTCCGGCGGCATCGATGAATTCGCCCGCCAGTTTCTGCATCATCGTTTTCTCATGACGGGCGCGCGAATACCCGATCAGCCAGCGGATGGCCAGAGCCTGCTGACGGTCGCCACTAACTTCGATCGGAACCTGATAGGTCGATCCGCCGACACGTCGGGACTTGACCTCGACCTGCGGTTTGACATTGTCAACCGCCTTCTTGAAGACCTTGACGGGATCTTCACCCGTGCGGTCCTCAATCATTTCCAGCGCGCCGTAAAAGAGGCGCTCGGCCACGGACTTCTTGCCGTCCTTGGCAACGTTGTTGATGAACTTGGTCACCAGCCGGGACTTGTAGACCGGATCCGGGAGAACAACTCGCTTGTCGATAGTGGCACGGCGTGGCATCAAATTCCCCTTGTTAGTTCTTCGGGCGCTTCGCGCCGTACTTGGAACGTCGCTGACGACGCCCCTCAACACCTTGGCTGTCCATGGAACCCCGAACAATGTGGTACCGGACTCCGGGAAGGTCCTTGACCCTGCCGCCCCGGATCATCACCTGAGAGTGCTCTTGAAGGTTGTGACCCTCGCCTGGGATGTACGCCGTGACCTCGATGCCGTTAGTCAGTCGAACACGGGCTACCTTGCGGAGCGCCGAATTCGGCTTCTTCGGCGTCGTTGTGAAGACGCGGGTACATACACCTCGACGCTGCGGGCACGACTGGAGAGCCGGGCTCTTGGTCTTCTCAGTGATCTTTTTTCGTCCATGGCGGACCAGCTGCGAGATTGTCGGCATCGTGGCTCCCTGTTTCTCTGCGAGAAAGGCCTGATGAAAATTCACCCGACAGTTCTCAACTCCACTTGCGCTCTGATGTCAGAGCCGCGGAAGAATACTCAAGACGGCGACGGTTGTCAACCGTCGGTGACCTAGCTTCCGGACGCCTTCCCGCCGAGGGTTCCGCCCAACAGATTCTGGGCGGCCTCGGTCATCTCCAGATAGAGATCCGGTTCGGCTTCTTGAATGTCCATCTCCTCTTCCGGTACCGGATCGATGACGGTCCGGCGGTACCGAGGGGTACCCGTCCCAGCAGGGATCAGTCGACCGACGATCACGTTCTCCTTGAGTCCGTGCAGGTTGTCGACCTTTCCGGAAACCGAAGCCTCGGTCAGGACCCGGGTTGTCTCCTGGAACGATGCCGCAGAAATGAAGCTTTCGGTCGCCAACGACGCCTTGGTGATGCCCAAGAGCAAGCTGTTGGCGGTTGCCGGCTCACCGCCGGCGTTTTCAACACGCTGGTTTTCGGCCCGGAAGAGGTATCTGGGAATCTGTTGATCCAACAGGAAGTCCGTATCTCCCGGATCGACAACCTTGACGAAACGCATCATCTGGCGAACCATCACCTCGATGTGCTTGTCGTTGATGGTCACACCCTGGGATCGGTAGACCTCCTGAATGCGGTCGACGAGGTGGCGCTGCATCTCCTGCTCACCGAGGATCGACAAGATGTCGTGCGGGTTCACCGCACCTTCGGTCAGCGGTTCACCAGCCTGCGTGAACTCACCCTCTTGAACCGAGACGTGGGCATAACGGGGGATGGCGTATTCACGGTGCTCGTCACCTTCGCCCTCGATGACGATGCGGCGTTGACCCCGAACCGGCTCGGTGATCCGAACCGTACCGTCGATCTCGGAAACGACCGCGGGATCCTTTGGTTTGCGGGCTTCAAAGAGCTCGACCACCCTGGGCAGACCTCCGGTGATGTCCTTGGTCTTGGACGTCTCTCGTGGGATTTTGGCCAAAACGTCGCCCTCGGCGACCTTCTCGTTTTCCCCAACCGTCAAGTGCGCACCGATCGGCAGCTGATACCTGCGTTCCTCACCGTCGCTGCTCTTGACCACGATGGTCGGAATCCTCTTGCCCGAACCCAGGGGTTCGATGACGATTTGATGGGCATGACCCGTCAATTTGTCGATCTCCTCTCGGACGTTTTCGCCTTCGACGAGGTCGATGAAATGAGCCGCTCCCGACACCGCGGTCAGAATTGACGAGGTGAATGGGTCCCACTCAACGAGGATCGTGCCCGGTTCGACCGGCTGGCCGTCATCGACCATCAACCGAGAACCGTAGGCAACCGAGTACCGTTCCTTCTCCCGCTGACGCTCGTCGAGGATGACCACCTTGCCGGTCCGGGAAATAGCAATATTCTGGCCGGTCCGGTTCTCTACGGTGTTGACCTGGAGGAATTTGACGTTGCCGGCGTGGGTCGAAATATGCTGGGATCGATCCCCCCCGGTCGTCGCTGTTCCACCGTAGTGGAAGGTCCGCATGGTCAACTGAGTTCCGGGTTCACCAATCGATTGTGCAGCGATGATACCGACTGCCTCACCAAGCTCGACAATCCGGCCGGTGGCCAGCATGCGGCCATAACACAGCTGGCAGACACCCCGCTCAGTTTCGCAGCTCAGCGCGGACCGGATCCGGACCCGGTCGATGCCGCTTTCTTGAATCTGCGACGCCAGCGCCT
>JAUWTC010000256.1 GCA_030609785.1 Holophagae bacterium | reverse complement strand
TTCAAAATGTCCTGGTTGAGGTGAATCCCAACCCCGGCCTTCTGGCACGCCCTTCGGGCGCACCAGCGTCGTCATTTCTTCGGGGCCGCAGCGGTGTGTGAGACGCAAAGGCCACGCGGCCCCGCAGAAATGACGAGCGGCGGCCTACACTCTCAGCCGAGATGCAGTCTCCTGGGCACCCGCCGAGGATTGCCACCTCTGACGTTGTTCGCGGCGTTGCTCATGCCGGGAGGAGCCCCCAGGAACAACGTCAGAAATGGCACGTCCCGTTTGGCATTTTTGGTGGTCTCGGGTTTGCACGCCGGCGCTGACCCTGTCTCTGTCCACTGACGCTGCCCCTGCCCAGCGGCGCCCCGAAAGGGGCGCATGCAATCCGTTCGACGGATTGCCCCTACTCGTCTACGTCAAAGCTGACGCCTTGCGCCAGGGGCAACTCGGGTGACCAGTTGATTGTGCAGGTCTGGCGTCGCATGTAGGCCTTCCCGGCATCGGATCCTGCCTCGCGACCGCCGCCTGTCTCTTTCTCGCCGCCGAAGGCGCCGCCGATCTCGGCGCCCGAGGTGCCGATATTGACGTTGGCAATGCCGCAGTCGGAGCCCTCGTGGGAGAGGAAGCGCTCGGCGGAGTACATGCTCGAGGTGAACACAGCCGAGGACAGTCCCTGATCGACGGAGTTGTGCATCGCAATCGCTTCGTCGAAGTTGGAATACTCGAAGACGTAGAGAATGGGGGCGAAGGTCTCGTCGCGTGTGATCTCCATGCCCGGATGGGCTTTGACGATCGTTGGTTCGACGAAGAAGCCGGGCCGGTCGACTCGGCCGCCACCGACGAGGATTTCGCCACCCTGCTCGCGGACCTTGTCCAGGGCTGCGAAATGAGCCTCGACCGCGGCCTGGTTGACCAGGGGTCCCATCAGGATGCCGTCCTCCAGAGGATTGCCGATGGTGATTGACCCGTAGGCCTTGGTCAGTTTGGCCAGCAGCCCTTCGGAGATGTCGGTGTGCAGGAAGAGCCGGCGGAGACTGGTGCAGCGCTGGCCGGCGGTGCCCACCGCGGCGAAGAGTATCGCGCGGAGGGCCAGGTCCAACTTGGCGTCGGGCTCGACGATGATGGCGTTGTTGCCGCCCAGTTCCAGAATGCTGCGCCCGAAACGCTTGGCCGTCGTTTCCGCAACGTGCCGCCCCATGTCGGTCGACCCGGTGAAGGAAACCAGAGGGACGCGCTTGTCGTTGAGCATGGTTTCGCCGACGCTGCGGCCCGGGCCGATCACCAGGTTGAAGACGCCGGAGATGCCGTTGCGATCCATGACGTCGTTGCAGATGTTCTGGACGGCGACGGCGGTCAAAGGGGTCGACGAGGAGGGTTTCCAGATCATCGTGTCGCCGCAGATGGCCGCCAAGGCAGCGTTCCAGGCCCACACGGCGACGGGGAAGTTGAAGGCCGAGATGATGCCGACAATGCCAAGCGGGTGCCACTGCTCGTACATCCGGTGGCGCGGTCGTTCAGACGCCATATTGGGTCCGTAGAGCTGGCGCGACAGGCCGACGGCGAAATCGCACATGTCGATCATTTCCTGAACTTCACCCAGGCCTTCGGAGTAGATCTTGCCCATTTCCAGCGAAACCAGGCGCCCCAGGGCATCTTTTTTCTCACGCAGAGCATCGCCCAGCTGACGGACGATCTCACCGCGCTGGGGTGCGGGCATCATGCGCCATGTCGGGAAGGCCTCGTGGGCTGTGCTGGCGACCTTTTCGTAGGCGTCCTTGTCTGCCTGGACGACAGACGCGATGGTCTCGCCGGTGGCGGGGTTGACCGAGGCCAGGACCTTGCGTTCGGTCGGTTCGATCCACTGGCCCGTACAGGCGCCGGGGTTGATTTCTTTGAGGCCGAGGTCACTGAGAACCGTTGCGATATCGGACATTTTCATTCCTCCTGCAGCCGGTCGCTGCGCGCCGGAGTGTAGCATTTTCGAGGAGGGCGGTCTGTCTCCGGTCGAGGCGTGTCTCTAACGCCGTCTTTTGGCCTTGAAGACCCGGGCAGGGCCGTCGTTTTTTGTCTCTTTCCCTTTGGTGAATTCCTCTTCCCATTGCTGGACCTCGTTTGGCCGAAGCGGTGGCTTTGGGCGAGGTTTTCCAGGGCGGGTCTTTGAGCCTCGGCGGCCGGTCCATTGGGCCAGGGTACGAATAGATGCGCCCCGTTCGCGAACCCTGGCCGCCAATCCATGATCGTTGGTGACGACGGACCAGGAGCGGGCGGCGGTGCCGGACGGCAACCTGCCGATGATGACGTCGTCGGCGCTGGCCTGACCTGAGTAAAGGATGGTCACCTGCCCCAGGTGCTCGGTTGCAGGGCTGCCGTCGGGTGGGGGTCCGTCGAATACAACTGTGACAGAAATTTTTTCACGCCGTGATTGATCAAGAATGGTCTGCCTGACGGCCTCGCGAGACCTCTGATGGGACGGCAAGCTATGGAGCAGGTTGTTGCCGTCGATCACAATCGGCATCGGAACTTCCGGCTATCGCTTCTCGGGTCGAAAGAGACGACGCAGTCGGGACAACGGCCGTTTTCCTGAGAGAACGGCATAGTCTTCTTTGGCCTTGGGGTGGTTTGCGTCCAAGGACAGTACCTTTTCAAGCGTCTTTCGCTGCCGTTCGGAATCGCCGCGCCGTTGCCAGAATTCCGCCAGTTCAAGCCATACATCGATGAAGTCGGGTTCGACCTCCAGAGCTTTTTGAAGGGTTCTCAGGGCCTTGGAGTCCCATTTCGGGTTTTTCAGCTGCAACTGGGCCAACTTCAAGAGGGCTCCGGGACGGGCGTCGATGGCGCAGGCCTGCTCCAGCATCTGAAGAGCACTGAAAATCTCGCCGTCGCGTATCAGTTCATCGGCACGCTTGAGGTTGGCCTCGACCAGGGCAGCCCGGGCGTCGGGATCGACCTCGGGAGTCTTCGGCTGACCGTTCATCCGGCCACGATCCCTGTCGACCCTGGTCAGTACAGTGTTATACCTTCGCCGCATCGCGGGGTCCCCAAGGACTTGATAGGCGTCCTGGGCGCGGTCTTGAATCGTCTCCAGCCAGGCTGCCGCGTCCCCCAGATGAGGTTCCGACGTTCTGGAGACTGCAAACCGCTGCCGGATTGAGGTCCAGGCGTCGATGATCTCCTCGGCCGTGGCCGTCCGAGGGAGGCCCAGGGCCTGATAGTGGTCAGTCCGAGGCGCCGTCGCCGCCCTGTGCTCGATTTCCGTACGCTCGTTGTGTTCCTTTTCGCTCAACGCCGGCTCGGCCTGGTCCTGCACCACGGCCTCGCCGTGATCCGTGTCTTCCTCGCCCTCATCGATCGTGATCAGGCCAGCGATGACCAACGTATAGACTGTGGCGATGGCCTCGCTTTCGGACATCGAGGCACCCTGGATCAAATCCCGGAGCCGGGGCCGATCGTCTGCTCGGCTGAGGATGAATCCTTCGGTCGGCGTGACATCGAGGTCTGCCAGTAGCCCCTCGAGGTTGCCGGTCGGCCGCACACGACAACTGCGATTGCCGATACGCTTGTCTTTGGCCTCGGCACCCTCGAAGGCCCTGGCGACGTTCAGGAGAACCTGGGTGGTTGTCAGAAAGGTCAGAGTGTCGAGATGGACTCCCTCAGGATCGTCGAAGAATTCGGTGTAAGCCGTGGTGTCCGCAGCCGCTCGACGGATGATGGTCAGGGCCAGCTCTTGAAGTTCTCCTTCCAACTCGGATGCACTGATGAAACCCCTGGAAATCAGGACTTCTCCCAGTGGCGGTGCGTCGGCGGTGGCCTGGGTCAAGAGTGCCTGGGCGCGGTCCTTTTCGTCCAACCAGTGCTTTCCGACCAGGAACAGCCCCAGCTTCTCTTCTTCCAGAGTCGAGCGGGCTGCTTTGACCGCTCCATCGACCAACACAATTCCGCGGTGGGCCTCGGCGCCCATTGCGGTCAATATCCCTGACGCTTTTTTTTGAACCAGATCGCTCAATATCTCCGGAAGTGGGCGACTTGCATAGTGCTGAAGACGGTCATCGCCTGACACGGATCAACCGCCCTCCTGGACGATGTCCGTGCCCTCGTCGACTTCGACGACGTGGGGTTCAAAACCATCACGGAGGATAGCGCTCGGTACCCTATCGACGGCCGCCTGGGCATCGGACTGCGTCGGAAAATCGCCCCAGACCAGTCGCCAGCATGTTCCGTCGCCCGCCTCGCCATCCCCCGTCAGGGCGATCGGTCTGACATCGTCGTGCCGCCGAGCCACTTGCAGCAGCCGACGGTATTCGTGGGGTTCGCATCCGAGATCGACGGCGACCGCCCAATGTCCGGGGACCTCAGGCTGGGGAGGGGCCTTGCCCTCTCGAAATCCGAACCACCAGGTGGCGACTGCCGCAGTTGCTATGACCACGGCGGCGACGAGCACCAGGAGGGGTGATAGCCTTCTGGCCGGATACTCACGGGCAAGTCCGGCCTGAGGTTCCGGGTCCGCAATCAGGATTGGGGCTTTCTCGGGCGAGGCGGCACGGACTGCTTCGAGCATTCCCGAGGCGGTCAGGGCGGCCAGGAGCTTGATAACGTCGGTGTGGTCATGTGGTGACCGTGAGGCGATTTCTTCCGCGGTTCGTTGCCCGGTGATCTTGGCGACGATCAGATCCGCTTCTTCCGAAAGGCCCAGCGGAGCGTAGAGGTCGAGAAAGCCCTCGGCCCGCCGCAAGAGCACGTCAAGCCCCGGCAGGACGGCCGTTGTGGTGGCGCCGTCCGGATCGGAGAGCACCATTTCCACCAGGGTGTGAGTCGCCGATATTGAATTTTCCGATCGTGACTCCTGGAGCTGGTCGACCAATTCGAGTTGTCGGTCAGGCTGGAGGAACCAAGTCCGAAGGTGAT
>JAUWTC010000061.1 GCA_030609785.1 Holophagae bacterium | reverse complement strand
TCCCGGGGATCTCCAGGCCTCCTACCTATGGCACAAGCTGATGGGCGAGACTGAAATCGGCAAGGGCATGCCTCGGACGATGTTCGGCTCCAAGCGCCTTCCCGAAGAAGAGCTGGATCTCTTCCGCCGCTGGATCGAGGACGGCGCGAAACCTTGATGCTGAGCCCCCCGATCACCCAAGAATTCAAGAGCGCCCTTTCCGACGGGGCGTGCCTGGTGCGGTTTTCTTCACCGGGCAGACATTCCGACCGAACCGTCGTTGCGAAGAAAGCCGACACCTGGCAACCCTCGGGGGGCGCCTCAGCGATCGAGTCTCGGCCGACGCCGTAGGCCGCCGAGGTCTTTTCCCTCAAGGGGCGATGTCCTCCCGTCCCCGACCCTGTGCCCCTTGAGGGAAATGCACCGAGCGGGCGCGCGCTTCCGCGCTCCCGAAGGCCGGGGTAGGAGGACGTGAAGTAGAATGTCTGGAGTACGGGATTCATGGAGGTTTGAGATGAAAGCTATCATCGTTCTGATCGTTGTCGTCATCGTCGGTCTTCTGGCATTCAATTACTTCACCACCGGGGAATTCACATTGATGTCCTCGGGCTCCGGGGGCGGTGAGACACAGGAACTCAATCAACTCAGGGGTGAATTTCGGTCGCTGGCCCGAGAATTCCGGCAGGCCGGGCGAAGCGCCGCCATGGGTGGGTTGGACACCACCGCCGCGGCTTCCGCCGTTCTGTCCGAGTTGGACGGAGTTGAAGAGAAGGTCCTGGCGATTGCCAAGAATGCCGAGGATCCTGAGGTTCAAGAAGAGGCCAAGGCGTTGGCCGCAGAGATCGCCAAGTTCAAGAAGGATATTCGGTAACGACCGGAACCTGCGGAACCGGCGCTCACTCTATGTGCGGCATCTGTGGATGGATTGAATGGGACGGCCGGGCCGACGAGGGTCCGGTCCGGCGGATGGCTCAATGCTTGGCCCACCGTGGTCCAGACGGCGAAGGCTTGTGGAGGGATCCGACTGGCACCGTGGTCCTGGGGCACCGGCGACTGGCCGTCCTCGATCTTTCGGCCCGGGCGGATCAGCCGATGGTCGAGCCTTCAGGCACAGCCCTGGTCTACAACGGCGAGGTCTTCGGCTACCGTGAGCTTCGGACACTGCTGGAGAGCGAAGGCAGGCACTGTCGTTCCTCCGGTGACACCGAGGTCGTCTTGCAAGCTCTTGCCCTCTGGGGCCCGGACGCGTTGGAACGACTCGACGGCCAATTCGCCCTGGCATTTTGGGATCCGGGAAGGCGTCGGCTCCTCCTGGCACGCGACCGGTTGGGAATCAAGCCGGTCTTCTGGGCACAGGTCGACAGAGGCGTCGTCTTCGCTTCGGAACTGCCGGCGCTTCTCGAGCATCCCCACGTCCGACGGGACCTGGAGATGGAGGCCCTGCCTTCATGGCTTCAACTGGGCTACGGCGCCGGCGAGCAGACACTTGTTCGCGGCGTCCGGCGCCTTCCGCCCGGGCACATGCTCATCGTCGATGAGACAGGCGTTCGTCTGAGCCGTTGGTACGACCCGCTCGATGCTCTCGAAAAGCGGGATGACGGCCCGTCCGACCGAAACGAGGCGGTCGATCAGCTGGGGGTTCTTCTCAGGGATTCGGTTCGAAGGCGACTGGTCAGTGACGTTCCCCTGGGCTGTTTTCTCTCCGGTGGTGTGGATTCCGGCGCCGTCGTCGGTGCAGCAGCGGCCGAAGGCGCCCGCCCCGAGACTCTGACCGTCCGTTTCTTGGGTGGGGAGGACGAAAGCGATTCGGCTTCCGGAGTCGCTCGTGCCCTGGGTTTGGATCACCGGATCGCCGACTGTGTGCCGTCGGATCTCACCGGAGCTCTGGACGGGTGGGGGAGGGCGACCGGAGATCCTCTGGCCGATCCGTCATTTCTGCCGACCTCCCTTGTTGCCTCTGAGGCTCGACGCCGCTGGACGGTCGCCCTGTCCGGAGACGGTGGCGACGAAATGCTGTCTGGTTATCCCCGGCTTCGGGCCATGCCGAGGTTGGAACGACTGCAGGCAGTGCCGAGAACGTTGCGTCGGATTCCCGGAGTGGTGTTGCCGAAGAGGCGGTGGGCCTCGAAGCTCCGGGCGGCGCTGGCGGCGCCGGGTCCTTGGTTCGCTTACCAGTCGTTGCAGGGTGTCTGGCCCGCTGCCGAAGCGGCCCGCTTGCTCGGCAGAAACAACGTCGACCTGCCGTGGGATGAGTCTTTGCTTGGCCGCCTCGAAGGCCTCGACCCCTGGACGAGGTGGCGTGCCCTCGATCTCCTGACGTTCCTGCCTGAAAGGATGCTGGCCAAGGTTGATCGGGCGAGCATGAAGCACGGCCTGGAGGCCAGGGTCCCCCTGCTGGATCATCGGATCGTCGAATTCCTCTTCTCCGTCAATCCGAGATGGACCCGGGACAAGGGCCTGTTGAGAGACGTTGCGACCGGCCTCGGCGTTCCGCCCAGCACACGGCGGAAAATCGGCTTTGAAGTCCCGCTGGCAAGTTGGCTCCGGGGCCCGTTGCGCGAGAGCGTTCACGGTTTGCTGACCGGGGGTACGGCTTCGGATTTGGGACTTCGGAGTGGCGTTCTCGATCGCCACTGGCAGGCACACCAGGCGGGCGCGGCGGACCACGGGGAACGGCTGTTGGCCGTGGCTGTTCTGGTCAGATGGGTGGAGGATGTGCTGGGGTGAGGGGAGCAGAGGTCAAAGGGTCGAAGAGGTCAAAAAGGTCAAAGAGGTCGTCGCAGGGAGCGCTACCATACGTGGGGGAGGGCGGGTGACCGAAAGACGAGAGCCAATCGGGAACGAAAGACCGTGGAGTCGTCGTGACTGGTGGGCGCTCCTTCTTTGCATGGTCCCTGGGTTCGGGATCGGCTGGCTCATGGCGCGTTATGCGGTCAACGTGCCCTATTGGGATAATTGGAACATTCTGATCTATTCGGAGGCCGAAGGGGTGAGGGTGCTCCACTGTTGGGGCCTGGTCAACGAGCATCGGGTTTTCATCCCTCAGGCCGTTCGGCTCCTGCTCGGCTGGGCATCCAATTTCAATGTTCTTTTGTGGGTGGGGGCCAAGCTGCCTGCGGTCGTTGGGCTGACAGCGGTGGAGTACCTGATTTTTCGCCATCGTGCGTCCAGGATTGAGGCGTGGGCGATGGTGCCGTGGTTGTCGGCGTTCAACTTCTCGTTGGTTTATTGGCCGCTGTGGATCGACCCCAGGCCGCTGGGCTCCCATCTGGCCCTGTTGGGATTCCTCGTAGGGCTCTGGGCTTTGACGGTGCTGCCCAGGGGATGGAAAGCCGTGGCCCTCGCGGCTGCGGGCGCCGTCCTGTCGTCGTTGTCCTTCTTTTCGGGGAATATGACCTGGATCATCCTGGCGGGAGTGCTGTGGCTGGTCGGATATCGACAACGTCGGTTCTACCTCGCTTGGGGAATCGGAGCCTTGGCGGTGCTCGTGCCGTATGCGGTTGACCTTGTCAAGATCGATTCGCCACTCAAGACCGCCCCAACGGCTGCCTTCGGTGAGATTGTGCGATACCTCCTTGTCTTCATCGGGTCGCCCCTGACAGCGACTCACAACGCCCGCGGTGAAGGGGTTGCGACCTGGCTCGGCCTGCTCGGCTTGCTGGCGGCCGTTGTGACCGTTGCCCTGGTCATCCGATACATCGACGACGGCTTGCAACGAAGCCTGCCTTGGGTCAGTCTGATGGTCTGGGTGGGACTCGCGGGGGCGGCCGCCGGCGCCGGGAGGGCTTCGATCGGTGTGCACCAGGCTCTGGCCCGACGATATGTCAATACCAGTTCCGGCTTCTGGATCGCCGTGGTGGCGTTATGTGTCGTCGCGTTGTGGGGCAATCGAACGTCCCTGTGTGGAAGGTGGACGGGTCGGGCGGCCACGGTTCTCCCGGTATTGATCATGGTGTCGATCGCCGTGTTGGCGGTCCGAGCGAATGTCGCGGCGGTCACCGGGCCTCGTCTGACCCGGTTCAGCGAAAAATTGGAGCGGGGACGCCAGTGCCTGCAGGAATACGAGACGGCAGAGGATCAGTGCTTGATTGTGCTGCACCCCAAACCCGAGGTTGTCCGTACCGTGATGGACTGGGTGGCGCCATCCCAACCCTCGTTCCTCCGGGAGCCCGGTGGCTGAGTCTGGACCGGTCTGGGTATGCCGGTCGTGCTCGGGTTCTCTCGGCAGGATGAGGGACAAGCTTCACTGTGGCCGTTGTTCCGCTGATGTCCCTGACGGGGGCAGGTTCTGGGTCTTCGATCCGGATTTCGTGCCCGCCGCCTTTGCTCCTGAGCGGCGCCGGCATCTGGCCGACATTGAGAGTACGCATTTCTGGTTCGGACCGAGACGACGGCTTCTGGCAAACATTCTCGGGCGTGTCTCCGGCGGTGGGTTTGGGGCTGCCGTCGATCTCGGCTGCGGAGGGGGCGCCTTCTTGCCGGTACTCGAGGAATACGCCGAAACGGTGGTCGGCATCGATGCGTATGCCGATTCGCTGGCGACCGCTCATCGTGTCGATCCCGATGCACATCTGGGTCAGGCCGACATCGAGAATCCGCCCCTGGCCGAGGGCCAGTTCGAGCTGGTGGTCCTGCTCGATGTCCTGGAGCATGTCGACCCTGATGCCATCCTCAGCCGGGCCGCCCGGCTGACGGTTGACGGCGGATGGCTCCTGATCAGCGTTCCCGCCTTCCCCTCGCTCTGGAGCGGATTGGATGAGGCCGCCGGGCATCGCTGCCGTTACCGTTTCGCGACCCTTCGAGCCGAATTGGAACGCAACGGCTGGCGGGTCGTTCACCGGACCCACTACCAGGCGCTGGCTTTCCCCTTCGTATGGCTTGCCCGACGTCTGGGCCGGAGCCGGGTCAACCGATTTGAACGACATCCCCCGAGGTTGATTTCGTGGTTCTTCGGCTTTCTCAATGCACTCGAGGTGCGGTTGTTGGGGCGGTTTAATCTGCCGTGGGGGTCCTCGTTGGTCGTCTTAGCCCGCATTTCTCACCAGTGTTCTGCTGCGGCCGCCGAAGCACCGCACCCAGCGGCACTTTCTCACCTCGGGGTGCTCAACGTACTGTCATGTACGCTTCCGCGCCCCTCGGATCGAAAACTCCACTGGGCACAGCACCTCGACGCCCTCGCGACGAAAACTGGTGAGAAGTGAGGGCTAGGTCGGAAGGCATGATGAAAAGGTTGGAGCCGGTCTTGTTTGCTGCCGATGACTTTTGGGTGCGTAAGGGCCTCGATAGCGGCATGACGACGATGATCGTCGACTGGGAGGACCGGGGCAAGGCTACTCGGCAGCAGGCGTGGGATACCGAGGTCAACTGCGACACTCCGCAGGACCTCGAGAGACTTCGATGGTTGGGAGTTCCCAATCGGCTGGTCCGAGTCAACGCCATGGGTCCATGGACCGAGAACGAAGTCGAGGTCGCCATCGCAGCGGGCGCCACCTGTATCCTCCTGCCGATGGTCACGAACGTCGCAGAGGTCCAGGCGCTTTTTCGAATGGTGGCCGGTCGTAGTGGGGTGGGAATTCTCGCCGAAACCATGGCTGCCGTCGACCTGGCCCGGGACTTGGGCCGTCTCCCTCTTGCTTGTGTCTACGTCGGTCTCAACGACCTTGCCATTGATCGGGGCCTCGCTACGATCTTCGAGTCGATCGTCGACGGCACGGTGGATCGTTTGAGGGATTCGTTTGCCTCAGTTTCATTTGGTTTCGGCGGCCTGACGGTTCTCGATCGCGGAAGTCCTGTTCCCTTCCGTCTCCTGTTGGCGGAGATATGCCGGCTCCGATGTGATTTCAGCTTCTGCCGACGCTCATTCAAGCGCGATGTCATCGGCCGGGACATCAGGGAAGAGCTGGAGAAAATCGAGGTCGAGCGAATGCGGTTGCTGAGCCGGTCGGAGGGTGAGATCAACGAGGACCGGCAGCGATTCGGGGCCGCCGTCAAGGCCAGTGTCGATGGAAGGGATCGAGGTATTGAGTAGACAACGGGTTCTCGTGACCGGAGCCGGGGGATTTCTCGGCGCCAATCTCTGTCGGGGCCTGGCGGCTAAAGGCTGGGAAATCCATGGCGTCGTCCGGGCCACCACTGACCGGTGGCGGCTTCAGGATTTGGGTCCGGACGTTGTCCTTTACCCGGTCGATCTCCTCGAACGGGAACGGCTCGAGGCCCTGCTGAAGTCCATCCGTCCGGCCGTCATCATCAACGCTGCCGCTCATTCCGGACACCCTGGTGATGAACCGATGGCCACGATTTTCGGGAACACCGTCGTCAGTCTGGCCAATTTACTCGAAGCCTCCGCCGATTTGAATCTGAAGCGCTTCGTTCACCTGGGGTCGTCGACGGAGTACGGTCCGAAAGACCGGCCGCATCGTGAAAGCGATGCCTTGAGGCCGACCACGGTCCGGGGGGTAACCAAGGCTTCGGCGACGCTGCTGGCGCTGTCACGAGGGGCCCCGGTCACCGTCCTCCGCCTGTTTTCGGTCTTCGGCCCGTGGGAACACCGGTTCCGGCTGATTCCGGCGGCCATCAGGGCCGGCTTGACGGGGGCAGAACTCCCGTTAACCGCTCTGGGTTTTCGGCGAGATTTCGTCTTCGTCGAGGATGTCGTCGATGCCTGCCTTCGGGCGATCGAAACCGACGAAAGTGGGGGGCGCGCCTTCAACATCGGGGGCGGCCGCGAGATCGCCAACGAGGAGGTCGTCGAAAACGTGGGCGCCATCCTCGGCATGCCGGTCCGGGTCCGGCCGAACAGTTTCGCCCCTCGCCCGACCGATTGTCCGCACTGGTGCGCCGACATCACCGAGGCCCGGAAGGTTTTAGGGTGGATGCCGGGCAGGAGCTTCGACGAGGGGTTGCAGGCGACTGTCGCATGGGCCCGTGGGTTCACCGGTTGATGCAGAGCAACGGTGAGCCAAGAATCTGCGACGTCAGCGTCGTGGCGCCCCTCTATCGGACGGAGGAATTCCTCGGTGAACTTGCGCGCCGAACGACTGAGGCCCTCGGCGAGCACGGGCTCAGTCACGAACTGATCCTCGTGGACGACTGCTCTCCGGGCCGGGATCTCGAAGCGGCCTGCAAACTGGCCGACGAGGATGGCCGAATCGGGGTCGTCGGCTTGCGACGGAACGTCGGTCAAAACCTGGCGGGGATCATCGGCATGGGGTATGCGTCCGGCCGCTGGACTGTCCTGATTGACGCCGATCTCCAGGACCCTCCGGAAGTGATTCCACGCCTGATCGAAGAGGCGGAGCGGGGATTCGACGCCGTGTTCGGCGGTCGGGCCGGCAACTACGAGACATGGCATCGAAGGCTGACGTCGCGCCTGTACAAGCTGTTGCAGGCTTGGATCTGTAGGGTTCCCGCCGATGCCGGGCTGTTCGTCGTCTTGAGCCGGCCAATGGTCGATCGACTGGTGTCCGAGGTGTGCCTGGAATCCAGGGTAGTTCCGATGATCGGTCTTTCGGGCCTTCCCATCGCCTCCCTGTCGATCGAACGGGTCCGTCGGCCCCGGGGCAGCTCGGCCTACTCGAGTCTTCGCCGGCTCCAGGTTGGTGTCGCGACGCTGGCTTTCGCCGGTCGGTGGCGATTCGGGTTGAGATCATCGGCGAGACCCCTTCCTGATGACGTCGTCTCGCTGCTGGAGGGGAGACTGAGTCGGAGGCATCGGCCGTAGCCGATCCGGCGTTGGCGAATGACCGGGAGAGTGGTTGGGGAGTGGGTTATAAATGGCAGGGGCTGATTTGGGCCGGAAGGAGGAGAGATTGTGGGGGGACGAGTCGGAATACTGCTGAAGATCTTCACTTTCGTGTGTGTCGTATTCGGCATCGCGCTGATTGTTGCGACGTGGTTCTTCTTCATGAGGCCCCTGACGCTGGACGCCTGGTTCAGCCGTTTTGCCCTGGGGGCCGCGGGCCTGAACCGTGTGCACACTGAGGGAACCGGGGGCCGCCTGACCTGGTTCGAGGGGGGACGCGGGGACACGACCCTGGTGCTGCTCCACGGGGAAGGCGACCAGGCGGGGACTTGGGCCAGGGTCACAATGCCGTTGGTCGAACGCTACCGCGTCATCATCCCCGACCTCTCGGGCCACGGAGATTCCGACCCGGCCGAAGGCCCGATCGGGGTCGACCAGGTGCTGGCCGGCGTCGAGGCTATTCTGGACGCGAGTTGCGAGGATCAACGTGTGGTGCTTGTCGGCAACTCTCTGGGAGCGCGGGTTGCGTTCCTGACGGCCCTTGAGCGGCCGGACCAGGTTGAACGCATCGTTGCCCTCAATGGCGGGCCCCTCCGTCTGGATGACCCGATGGTCAATGTGTTCCCATCCAACCGTGAGGAGGCCCAAAAGACGATGGAGGGGCTGATGGGCCCCAGCGCCAAGTCGATCCCGGACACGGTCCTCGACGACATTGTGCGAAGGGCAAAGACCGGTCAAGCTGCACGGCTGGAGGCGACCGCTGATCGAATGGGGGCCTTTTTTCTCGATGATCGGCTGGGAGAAATCGAGACCCCGGTGGATCTGATCTGGGGATCGGCGGACCAACTCTATCCGGTCGAATACGCCCAAAGGCTCAAGGAAGGGTTGCCCGCAGCTCGGCTGACGACCCTCCCGGATTGTGGTCATGTTCCGCAACGAGAGTGCCCGATCATCATGGTTGAGGCCCTGCTGCAGATCCTTGACCAGGGTCCCCCGGAGGCTGGGCTGACCGTACCGTCGCAAACCAATCCGGAGATGCAGGAGGCACCATGAAGAAAATCTACATTGCGACCTATCACCAGTCGAAATTCGGCAAGCTGTTCGACATGGGCGTGCCGGAGATTGTCTCCAGGTGCGTCACGGAGACCTGTGACACCATCGGCGCCGACCCCGCCGTGTGTGACGTGGCGACCGTTGGAGCGGCGGGCAGCGCTTCGCTCAACCAACAGGGCCTGGTTTCCGGACTGGCGGCTCAGGTGCCCGGTCTGACGGCCAAGCCGATCGAGGGCGTAGAAAATGCCTGCGCTTCGGGTGGCCAGGCCATTCTTGCCGTCGCCCAGAAACTCCAGCTGGGACTTGGCGATGTCGGGTTGGCCATCGGATTCGAAAAGATGCGTAACGACGAGGGCAAGATGGATGGCGCGCGGGTTGGAGAGATCCTGGGGTACTTTTCCCATCCGGCGGACCGGGAGGGCAAGGTCTATGTCTTCCCGCACCTCTTCGCTGAGGTCATGCAGACCTACATG
>JAUWTC010000381.1 GCA_030609785.1 Holophagae bacterium | reverse complement strand
TCGACTTTGAGCTGGTCGACGGTCAGCTGATCGAACACGCTCGCCATTGGTTTGAGGGGTTCCAGGGCCAGATGGCTGGCCTGATCATGCTCTGCCTGTTGGCTCTTGCCTGTTTCTTCATGGCCCGTCTGGGCGCCAAATGGCAGCTTGACGCCGACAAGAACCAGTAAACGGCGCGAGTATTGATTTCTACAAGCGGCTCCGAAAGGAGCCGCTTCTTTCAGGCGCCTGCCAAAAGCCATAAAGAGCGACAAAGCGGTGCAAAGACGAAGCCAGATTGTGCCCGGGAGCGCGGGGCTCCTGCCCCGCATTGTGACGTTGAGACCCTGCATGGCAATCATGACAGTCGTACAATGTCCCGGTGAAAAGGGCATTTCCTTTCCGACCTCCGGAGGTGGAGATCCAGCCCCCGGTAGCCTGCGCCCTGGATTTGGCTT
The DNA here is from genome assembly GCA_030609785.1 of Holophagae bacterium. GTDB lineage: Bacteria > Acidobacteriota > Thermoanaerobaculia > Thermoanaerobaculales > Sulfomarinibacteraceae > DAOWGJ01. Next base: position 3,106 of record JAUWTC010000381.1, on the reverse strand, counting down.
TCGGGCCGGTTGCCGAGCAGGTCGGGTCGCCGATTGACGTCGATTCCCAGGCCGTTGTTGAAGCTGCCCGTTCGATGGCTCTGGGAGGGCGAATTGCCGCCCGTTGGTCACGGGGGACGCTGGAGGAGATACTCGGTCCCCTTGGGGCCGAGGCCTGCCGGATGGACCGCCGGAGAAGTGCCGCGGCCGAACTCCAGGCCGAGGCGGTTGCCGAGGGCATTTCGGCTACTGCCGCTGCGATGGGCATGCCGGTGGTCTTTCTCAAGGGCGCAGCCCTGGTGATGGAGGGACTGATCCTCTCCGGATCTCGTGGCCTCGGGGACGTCGACGTTCTGGCGCCGGAGGGTCGAGAACAGGCACTGCAAGACCGACTCAAGGCCGAGGGCTGTTTTGAACCTGAGGATCTTCCCAGCGGCGAACACCAGTTGCAGGCGTTGGGACATCCCCTGGGGCTGGCGGTCGAGGTCCATCTCTGTCTGAGGGGTGTGCGCTGTTCGGGGAGGGACTCCGCGATTCTTGCCGACCTGGATGATCTCGGTCTCACACAGAGGGTCGAGGGGTTGTCGGGAGACACCCGCGTGCCGGGTCTCGACCTCCTGTTGGCGCACGCCGTCGTGCACGGCTTGGCCCAGCACGGGCTCAACCCCAAGGGCTACCCGATGCTTCGCTTCGTCGGCGACATCATCGACCTGGACCTGGCCGGAGCCGTCGAGAGCGGTGCTTTTGAGCGCTGGATGCCGTGGGTTGAACGGGACGTTTCACGCCGGGAGGTCGAGGCTCTTGCCGACATGTGCCGCCGGCTTGTCGGGGAGCAGGGTGCGGTCGGGGCTTGGCCCGGGAGTGACGACTCGGCCCTGATGCTACGTCATTTGGTCCTTGGCGCCGTCGATATCGAATACCGTGACTCCTTGAGGATCAGGTCCCTGGCGTTGGTGATGCCCTCACGAGGGCGAAGCGCGACGTTGCTGCGGACCCTATGGGGTGCGACCGTGTTGACGCGGGGCCAGGTGGATGCTCTCTACGGGAAGCCGTCGTCGTCCTGGGGCTATTGGGGCTACCGCCTCTACCGGCCTTTTGATCTGATCGGGCGGACGATCCGATACGGGAGCGCAGCCATCAAGGCCCGATGGCGTTAGGAACGCTCAACGTTCAACGTCCAACGTTCAACTCTGAAGGTCGCGCCCGAGGGCTGATGGAAATGGAACAGAAGCGGTCGGTGCTGAGGAGTGGACGATGAACGCTCTAACCTCGTGTCCGCAGAGATCCGACACCCTTCGTACCGAGCCCCGCCGCACCAGTTAATCAGTGACCAAACACGCGTACTTCGACGTTGAGCGTTGAATGTTGGACGTTGAAAGTTCAAATCCTCCTCACGCCTTGCCAACCTGATATCCCCACGCCGCGGCGTAGCGGCCTTCCTGGGTTAGAAGCTCGTCGTGGGTGCCGCTTTCGGTGATGCGCCGGCCGTCCAGGACGTGGATGAAGTCTGCGTGACGGGCGGTGCTCAGGCGGTGGGTGATGACGATGGTCGTTCGGCCCCTGACGTGGTCTTTGAATGCGCTCAGCCACTCGGCCTCCGCCCAGGAGTCCATCGCCGAGGTCGGCTCGTCCAGCAAAACGATGTCGGCGTCGCGCAGGAAGGCGCGCGAAAGGGCGATCCGTTGCCACTCTCCCAGGCTCAGCTCGGTGCCGCCGAACCAGGGCCCCAGCATGGTGTTTTCGCCTTCCGGGAGGCGATCGACGATGGATCGGGCGCCCGCCGCTTCAAGGGCGCGGACGATGTTCTCCGGGTCGCGGCCCGCGTCAAGATCCCCGTAGGCGATGTTTTCGGCGACGGTCGTGCTGAACTCCAGGGGTGCCTGGAACAAAACGGCGATACGTCGGCGAAGATCGGCCTGTGCCAGGTCCTTGAGGTTGAAACCGTCGATTTCGATCGATCCTTCATCAGGGTCATAGAACCGAAGCAGCAGCTTGAACAGGGTGCTCTTGCCGGCGCCGTTTCGGCCCAAAAGCGCAACAGTGGACCCCGCCGGAACCTCCAGTGAGAACCGTTCGAGGGCTGGGCGGGCGGCCGTCGGGTAGGTGAATGTGATGTCTCGGAATTTCAAGCCGTGCTTGATCGGTGACGGCAGGACCTGCGGGTCTGAAGGATCTGTGATCTTCGGCTCCAACTCCAGAAACTCGAAGAGATTGCCCAGGAACAGCAGATTGGAGTAGATCTGGCCGAGATTTTCCAGGCTCGAGCGCAGGAGGCGTTGACCCTGGAGGAAAGCCTGCCCGAACATCGCCAGCTGGCCGAGTGAGATCGTTCCCCGCAGGGCATCGAGCAGCATCCAGACCAGGGAGGCTCCGAGGAGCGCCAGTCCGGCCAGGCCGGCGAAGATTCGGGCGCCGGCCTCGGACCGGGCCAGATCCAGGCGCTCGCCCCGGAGGCGGTCTCTCAGGGCCGCGAATGACCTTCGAAAGTGGCCGGCCAAATCGTAAAGCCTGATTTCGGCGAAGGTTTCCCGGGTCGACTGCATGTACTCGAAATAGGTCGAGCGCCGTTGATCCATCGTCGAGTTGACGGTCCACTGGTGCCGCCGGACGATCGCCCGCATGACGACGAACAGGGCCGGCACGGTACTGAGCAGCAGGATCAAGGGAAGCCACCAGGCGTAGCCGAAGAGCACGGCCCCCATGGCGATCAACGTCAGTCCACCCTGAAGCAGCGTCCCGAGGCTCTCCACCAATGCCGCGGGCCTCGTCTGAGCGTCGAAGCGGGCTCTGTGGAGCGTATCGAAATACCGCGGTGTGTCGTAGAAGGCCATGTCGACGGCGGCGGCCCTCTCCTGAATCAACTCGCGGATGTGGTCGCCGACCAGTTCGGCCTGGGCCGTTCGAACCCACTGGGCCAGAGCTCGGGCCAACTCTGATGCCAACAGGAGCGAGGCCATGACAACCGCCAGCAGCAGGGGTTCTCGAAAGCCGGGGCTCTCGGCCCCGGCGGTGGTGGCTGCGACGACCGAGTCGACCAGCCGCCGGGTCACCAGGACGACTGCTACGGGGAGAATGCTCTGGAGGATGAGGAGCACCGCCCACGCCAGGGTCCAGCGCCCGGCGGCTT
>JAUWTC010000077.1 GCA_030609785.1 Holophagae bacterium | reverse complement strand
TCAAAATACAACACCCGTCACCGGTTTTTCCTTCCATGTCTCTGTATTCTATGAAATGCCGGAGGCACGAACAGTTGCAACCTGACACTCCTCAAATTCGGAAGTCCATCACCGCTGTCCTCCCGGTAGCACTGGTCTTCATCTGGTTGTTGGTCATCGCCTTTTTCGGCCGGCCTCTCCGGCTGAACCCGGTCGATGTGTTGGTTCTTTCGACGGTCTACCTGCTTTTTGCCTGTGCCTCAGTGTGGAGCATAGGCTGGTTGACCACCGTTCATCGGTTGGCTGGGGCCGCCGGGGCCATCGCCCTCAGTCCACTCTTCGTATGGCAGTTCCGGGAGGTCATTCGGCTCCCGGACCCCAAATCTTACGTTCCTTTCGCCTGCGCCGGGGCCGCCATGGTCCTTTTTTTCCTTGGCCGGAACCTCCCCCCCCGTCGCCTCCTGTTTCGCGCCACAGCAGCTGCACTGATGTGCCTTTTGATCGTCGGGTTGTCATACGAGGTGTCGCCAGGTCTCCGGTGGGAGCTGATCCGACGACACACTCTGTTCGGCTTGCCTTCATGGTCGGTCCTTGGACCGTCAGTCGTCCAGATCGAGGAGGATCTGTGGGCCGACCGAGCCGGACCCGGCCACCAACCCTCTCCGCACACAGTCGACTGGGATCAAAGTCTTCGACGACCGACGATCGTGTTCATCCTGATTGATACCCTTCGACGAGATTCTCTCAGCGCCTATGGCGGCGACCAGGACCTGATGCCGAGGCTCAACGGCATCGCACAGGAGTCTGTCGTATTTGAAGACGTGCTGGCCAATGCCAGCTGGACCAGACCTTCCATCGGCTCGATGTTCACCGGCCTTTACCAGGAGTACCACGGAGCGGTCGGAAGGGAAGATGCCCTGAACCAGCCCACGGAGACGCTGGCTGAAATCCTGTCTGGAAAGGGCTACGAGACGGCGGCCTTCGTGGCCAACTGGGGGGCCGTCGGGAGGGACGCCGGATTCGACCAGGGATTCCGCACCTTTCGGGAATGCCGGGCTCCCGATACACCCTACCTCAGGGCCGACGCTCTGACACGAAATGTCACCCAGTGGGTGAAACGACGAACCCAGGATCCGACGCGAGCTCGAACCCCCCTGTTTCTCTATGTCCATTACCTCGACCCACACATTCCATACCTCAGCGGCGGCCATGATTCCAACGTATTCTCAAGAGCCCGCAGGGCGTATGAAAAGGAGGTGGCCTTCGTTGACGAGCATGCCGGGCAGTTGATCCATTCTCTTGAACAGACACTTGACGCACCGCTGTTCACGGTGGTTGCCTCGGACCACGGCGAGGAGTTCGGCGAACACGGCCGAAAAGGGCACGGCTATACCACGTACCAGGAAGTTGTCAGGGTTCCCGCCTTCATCCGCACACCGGATCACGTAGGCGCCTCCGTCTCGGCGCGTCTCGAGGGCAGAGACCTCTTCGATCTGGTGCTGCAAGCGGCCGCCGACCCCAATCTCGACCCTTCCCGTTGGGCTCGTTCGAAAGACAGGCCTCTGCGCTACACATCGGAGTACCTCCAAACGAACCTCCCGCGCTATCGCCCGGAGTACCGGCATGTCTGTATCAGAGCGGTTGAACGTGAAGGGCTCTTTTTCATCTGGTCGGCCCTGGGCCCAACCCTCGAGATCTATGATCGCGCAGAGGACCCAAGGGAAACCCGGAATATGATCCGCCAAGACCGGGCACTGGTGCCGGGACTCGAGCTCGATCTCGAAGGATGTGTTCCGGCCCCGTGGGTGAGGCGAAAACCGATCCAACTGTCCGGAGACAGCATGGAACAGCTCAAGGCGCTTGGGTACATCAAGTAGATTTCATCCTCCCTCGAGAGCTTGTCTCACCGCTGGTGCCCCAAAAATGTCCGGGACTTGATACAGTTGTTCAATTGATGGCGGGGCGGGGAGGAACGCTCGTGCTGAACAGGTCGAAAACAAAGGTCCTTGTCGGCTGTGTCCTGAGTATCACGGTCCTCGGGCTTGTATTCGCCGGGTTCTTGGAAGAAAAACGCAGCGTCGGCCAAATCGTCGGCATCCTGATCAAACAGACCGAGACCGGCATTCTCATCTCCGGCGTTGTCGCAGGCCGACCGGCCGAAACCGCGGGATTGGCCGCCGGGGACAGGCTGCAGACCATCAACGGGTCGCCGATTGAAAAGCTCGCCGACTATGATGGTCATGCGAGGGTTTTTACCCCCGAACCTGTCCACTTCGGCGTTCTCCGCGGGACAGAAAACCTCGTATTCGAGGTCGCTCCGGGCATTGAGTTTCAATGGATGAAGTTCCTCACCACCAACTTGACAGTGTTGGGTTACCTGGGCCTCGCTCTCGTTGTCCTCTTCAAAGGGTTGAAAGATCGTCGCGCCCGATTGTTGATGCTTTTCTCCTCGGCGGTGGCGATTGAATTGTCGATACCGGGCATGGCCTTTGCTCCAGTCGGCTGGGCAGCCCTCGGAGGAGCGTCATTCCTGCTTCTTTCGGGCTTCCAGATGGGAGTCGAACTCCATCTTGCTTCCGTGATTCCGCAAAAACAGTCCTGGATCGCCCGCCGGCCGTGGATCATTCCCTCGTACTACGTCCTTGGTCTGGGGTTCAGCCTGGTTGCGGGGGCGATATTCACCGCCGACACCTTTGGGTTGAGCATCTCGCCGTGGAACACCAGCGACGTCTACTGGGTCTTGGAAACGATCATGCTGCCGTTCTGGGCGGTGGCCGTACTGCTCCTGCTCGCGCACCAGGCCTTGCGATTTCCTGATCCGACGGGTCGCCACCAGGCCGGCCTGGTGCTCGTCGGCGTCCTTCCGTGGACTGTTTTCACATTGGTGTCGTTGGCCTTTCCCACCGTCTTGAATCAGGCGACCTGGTATATCGGGCCGTTGCAGTCCGTGGTCCTGCTGATGTACCCGGTTGCCGTGTTCTTCGCCATTTTCCGGTACCAGCTCTTTGACATCGAACTGGTTGTGCGCCGAGGCCTCGTCTACTCACTCCTCACGGTGACCCTGGTTCTCTTGTTTTTTGCGATTGTCGGCGTCGGCGGAGCAATGCTGTCAACGGTTGTCGGAGAGACCTTCATCGTGTGGCTGGCGTCGGGAGCAACCCTGGTCCTCGGGCTCCTGTTTTCGCCACTTCGTGAGGCCGCAAAGAAAACCATTGATCAACGGTTCTTTCCCGAACGCTATGCCATTCGGAGACGGCTGATCACGCTCTCTGAGGAACTCCCCTCCCTGGGCAACCTGCCGAAAATGGGTCAGTACCTGGCTGAGCAGCTGCAGAGCATCTTCGCCGTCAGATCCGTGACCCTGCTGATCGGTGACCACAAAACCGGCATCTTGACAACGCTCGCCTCCACCGAGGCTGATCTCGAAACACGATTGGAACGCTCGGTCTTTATTTCGCCGGACGATGCCGCCATCCAGGCTCTGGTCCAGGCGGGCCGACCGATACAGGTCAGCACCCTGGTGCAAGCCGGCTCCGCCTTGACTCAGCACATGGATTCACTCGAAACAACCCTCGCCGTTCCGATGACCACCCACGCCACTCTGATCGGCATTATTCTCCTCGGAAATCGTGACACCGGTGACCGTTTTCTCGCTGAGGAACTGGAACTTCTCAGCCTCCTCGCCCACCACCTGGCCACGACCTTTGAAAATGCCAGACTTTTCGAGTCCGCAACCTTTGAAGGGCTTACCGGACTGCTGCGCCGCGAACCGATCCTGGAGCGGCTCAAAAGCGAGATCACCCGAGCCCAGCGTTATCACCGTTCCCTGACGATCGGGTTGATCGACTTGGACCACTTCAAACTGGTCAACGACACGTTCGGCCACCTGACGGGCGATGGGGTCTTGAAACAGGTCGCCAAAACCATCTCACAGGGTCTGCGTGACAGCGACCAAATTGGTCGGTACGGCGGAGACGAGTTTCTCTTCGTTCTGGCCGAAACAGGCTGTGAAAGCGCCATGGGGGTGGCTGGGAAGATCCGTGAGTCGGTTGACAGTCTCCAGATTCGGGCAGAGGACGGGCGAGAGGTTCGCGTGACGATCTCCATTGGTCTCGCGTCGATCGACCAACTGCCCCCCGGGGAAACACCGACCGTCGATGATCTGTTATCTCTGGCGGACAGGAATCTCTACACCGCAAAGCAACAGGGTCGGAACCGTGTGGCAGCAGGCACTTTCAAAGCCGAGCGCAACGCCACAAAAAGGGAAAATAGCCACAAAAAGGCGCAAAAAGGCACGAAGAGAAACACATTTGAAACATAGCTTGGGTTCATAAATTCTTATGAATGAGGAGTTTAATTCCCCTTGTTTTTTGTGCTTTTTCGTGCGTTTTCGTGGCTACTCTTCTTGTGGCTTATTCCATGAGGCTAAGCTGACAGCAACTTATCCTTCGGTTTGCTTCGAAAGCTCGAAGCAATTCGAGGGTAAGTGTCTAACCTTCCGCGCTCTGCCGTAAGGCGCGCGCTTCGGCCAACAGGCCACGCGCGGCGGTGAGTAGACCGGTGGATGCCTGCTCTGATTCAGGTTCGACTGTCTCCAATTGAGCCTGGTCCGGGTCACCCAGCCCTGCGTCACGGAGTTGTTTGAGGCGCTCCAGAATCAAATCACGTATGGCCCCGGCGTTGTCCACTCCATGGAAGTAGCCGACATGAAGAGACTGTGCCTCCTGCTGTCGTTGCTTGGCCGGAGGTCCCGAGGCCGCCCCGCCTCCTGCAGTGCGAACCCGGAGGTCCGAGATGCCCAGCAGGCGCTGGACCGGCCCTTGCTGAATGGAGACTTCCTGCACGTTGGCAAACGTCATCGTCATCTCCTTGACCCGCACGACACCCTCACGGATCCGCAGGCTGCGGTCGGTGACGATGTACCACCGAAGTTCCCAATCCAGGAGCACCAGAAAGAACGAAATCGGCAACTGGAGAACGTACAACCCGATTCCGAAAATTTCGGCCGCGGTGATCATCATCAGCATCAGGTCTTCGTGAGGAAATCGGTCGAGGACAGCTTCCAGGCCGACAACTTCCAGGCCGAAAGCACCGGTGCGAAGGAAGGTCAGGGCGACCACGATACCGATCAGCGTCGAAATCTGGGCGAAAGCCCACCTGACAAGATTGAGCTGAAAGAACCTCTTGGAAGCACGGAAGATCGTGACCGACCCTTCCGATCCCGCCGGGGGCTGAGGTTCCGGCGGGACCTTCGCCAGTCGCAGTACCAGAGCCTTGAGTTGCTCAACCATCGGCCTGATCTCCCGCCCGCCGTTCCAAAGTCACACGCAGTCCCCTGATCTCCGCCGTCACATCCTCGAGGGTCTCAATCAATCGGCTCGCGGTCTCAGCGTCCAGGACGACACCGCCACCAATCGTTTGGGCAGCCGGCGAGGAGGACCCTTTTGCCCCGTGTCCGCCCCGCATCCGTCCGTAGACGTAGTCCCGGATCGCCTCGTATTCCAAGAGGCCCTCAAGAACCATCTCCGCCCCGGCGCTGCCGCTGGCCGTCTGGACCTCGACCCTGGCAAGACCGAGCCATCTCTGGACCAGGTTGGACCTGAGATGGATGTCCTGGATACGGGCATAGGTCAGGTTGATCTCACGCCTGAAGAGGATCCCCCAGCGCATCGAGATGCCTTCACTGTCGAAGCTGTACCGCAAAGTGTGGTAGCGGAAATACAACGGGATCAACGGGATGAAAAACAGCGGCCCCAAAAGCAACGACGACAGAAAGTAGTACGTCATCAGGGCCGGCGCCGGACGGGAGATCGCAAAAATGTCGGACTCTTGCACCGAGGGTTTATTTTCCATGACCCCAGTGTAAACGAGTCCAGACCCGAGCCCGTGCCCGTGCCCGTGACCGGTTCCCGTGCCCGAGCCCGATGTCTTTTGTCCCCTCGCCTGTGGTGGTTCGCCCCTTGCTCCCTGCTCCCTGTCCCCTGAAACCTCCGCCCCTCGTCATTGACTCCGCCCACGGAAAAAAATACAGTCGTACTGTGATCCGCAATATTGTCAGCCCACACTTCTCACCGGGTTTCGTCTCGAGGTCGGCGAGGTGCCGTGCCCAGTGGATTTTTCGACCCGAGGTGCGCGGAGGCGTACTTGACAGTACGTTGAGCACGCCGAGGCGAGGAAAAGCCGCTGGGTGCTGTGCATCGCCGGCCGTAGCAGATAGCTGGTGAGAAGTGTGGGCTAGTGACCCGGTCATTCGGCGCCTCGCCCTTCTCTTCTTGATCACGCGGCTGGTGCTGCTGGCCATTGGCTTGGCCGGTCAGGCTTTGCTGCCTCCCGGCAAGGCCCTGACCGGTGAGAACCTCCGCCTCGAACAGAGGGCCCCCCTCCCACTCGACATCTGGGCCCGGTGGGACTCGGAATGGTACCTCCTGATCGCCGACCGAGGCTATGACGCCACCGATGCCTTCAATCACCTGCCGGTCGGTTACCTGCCGGAGGACACCGCCGGATTCTTCCCCCTTTACCCTCTGCTTATCCGCGCCCTGACACCTCTGGTTGGAGCTGTCGGCGCCGGACTGTTGATATCCAACATCGCCCTGCTTGCAGCGTTGTGGCTGCTGTTGGCCGTGGCCCGTGACCTGTGGGGAGAGACTTTCGGTACGCGGGCCGGATTTTATGCCGGCACGGCGCTGCTCTTTTTCCCCTTCACCCTCTTTCATTCAGCGGTGTACTCGGAGTCGCTCTTTCTCGCCCTGTCCCTAGCGACCTTCCTGCTGGCCAGAAAGAACCGCTTCGACTGGGCCGGCCTCCTGGCGGGCCTGGCTACCCTGACCCGACCCTTCGGCGCCCTGTTGGCAATCCTGGTGCTGCTTGAGTGGTGGCGTCAGCGCCACCGATCCCGCTGGGGCTGGACCGCCGTCGGCGGTATCGTATTGGCCCTTGGGCTCTACATGCTCTTCTGCTATGGCCTCTTCGGTGACGCCCTGGCGTTCGTTCACCGCCAGGCCCGCTGGAGAGGCGAGATGGGCCTGCCCGGCGTTGCCTTTGTCCGGTGGTGGCAGTCTGGGCCGACGATCCACGGCGCCCACGGCTCCGTAATCGAATTGGTGATGGCGATTCTCTGCCTCGGGTCCCTCCCGACCGCCTTTCGGCGGCTTCGACCGTCTCTCGCATGGTACCTGGCCGCCTGTGTCACGGTGCCTCTGTGCTCGACCCTCTGGTCCTTCGGCCGCATTGCCTCGACGTTCTTCCCCATCTACCTCCTGGCCGCCATGGTCTGGGCCGAGGACAGGCCCGCTATGCAGCGACTCTGGGTCACGGTCGGCGGCGTCAGCGCTGCGGCGGGCATGGCCTTCTTCGCCGCCGGCTGGTGGGTCGGGTGATCCCGGCGGAGCCATCAGGAGCAAGAACACAATTAAACCGCGAAGACGCCAAGCTCACGAAGAAAGCGCAAAGTAAGAAGAAAACGAACCACGAAGACACGAAGATCACAAAGAAAAATTTTTGAGAGCTGCCTGCAAAATTCGTTGCGGCATGATGTGGGGCAGTACCCGCACTGCATCCTTTCGGATGCGGAACCTGATGGTTCCATTTTTTCCGTTTTCCTCTTTGTGCGCTTCGTGTCTTCGTGGTTCAACCTGTTCTCTGCGCCGCCTTTGCGCTCTTTGTGTCTTTGCGGTTCAATTCCCTTCTCGGTCGGTCACTGTTGCAGTTTGGGGCCTCGACAGGAGTACACTTATTGGAGCCGCTACGCGGCAAACCAGGAGGTCCTGATGGCACAACAGAAAGTCTTCATCCTCGGCGCAGTTCGCACTCCGATCGGCAGTATTGGAGGTGGCCTGGCAGCCCTGCAGGCTGAAGACCTGGCCACCCATGTGATCGACGCCGTTCTCGAACGCACTCTGATCCCGGCCTCGTCGATCGACTTCACCTGCATGGGATGGGTGATGCAGGACCCCCGGTCTCCCAATGTGGCCAGAAACGCCGCGCTACGGGCCGGAATCCCCCACACCTCAGCGGCCACCACCTTTCACGAGAACTGCGCCTCCGGCGGCGCCGCGGTCCACAGCATCGCCCGCAGGATCGTCTTGGGCGAGATCGGCATCGGCATCGGCGGAGGCGTGGAGAGCATGAGCAACGTCGCCCGATACCTCTTCGAAGGCCGGAACCGTGGGCAGCTCTACGGCGATATGACGCTGGTTGACGGCCTGTTCGGCGCCCTGACCGACACCCACGTCGAGGACGGTGAGTTGATGGGACTCCTCACCGAACGGCTGGTCGAACGCTACGGTGTGACCCGGGAGGAACAGGACGAGATTGCGTGGCGCAGCCACCACAACGCTCTCGATGCCTGGGACCAGGGCTATTTCGATGATTACGTCGTGCCGGTATCGGTCCCCCAACGACGCAAGGATCCCCGAATTGTCAGTCGGGACGAAGGCCCTCGGCCCGTCACCCGGGAGGAATTGGCCGGCGCGAAACCCTACTTCAAGCGTGAGGGCGGGACGATCACGACGATCAACGCATCGAGCCTCAACGACGCCGCAGCGGCTCTGATCCTCGCCGGAGAAGAACAGGTTGAAGCACTGGGCATCGAACCGCTGGC
>JAUWTC010000408.1 GCA_030609785.1 Holophagae bacterium | reverse complement strand
TCCTTTGCGCCCTTAGCGTCTTGGCGGTTCAAATCTTGTGGTGGATAGCTGACAGTTCCCCTCTCTGTTACGCTCGATGCGATGAATCCAACATTTGCCCTTCAGGGTCAGCTCGACCTCAGCAGCCGATATGGGATGGGGACTGAAGAGTTCTCGTCGTTGATGACGAGGCGAGTCCTCGAAGTTTTGCTGGTCGCCTCCCAGTACGACGCCTTCATCCTCGAAGAGGACGGCCAGTTGACCGAATTGTTGTTCGAGGAGTACCGAAACCTCGACCTCAATTTGCGGTACGTGCCGCGGTTTACAAGGGTCAGCACCTCCGATGAGGCCCTCCGCCTCATTGAGGAGAAGGATTTCGACCTGGTCGTCACATCACCCCGGGTCGGTGGCGCCGACCTGTCGGATTTCGTGGCTCGGGTCCGGGGGCTCGACCCTGATTTGACCCTGGGTCTTCTGGCCGCAAACACATGGGACTTGTCGGAGGCGGAGGATCTTCGGGCTTCCGGGGCGCTGGACTGGGTCTTTCTATGGCAGGGAGACGTCAAGTCGCTCTTCGCCTTGATCAAACAGGCGGAGGATCGGTGGAACGCAGACCACGACATCCTCGTGGGAGGTGTCCAGGCGATCATTGTTGTCGAGGATGAGATCCCCTTCTATTCAGGGCTTTTGCCCCAGATCTATCACGAGGTGACGACCCAGACGACCCGGTTGATGGCCGAAGGCATCAACCTGTCCCACCGCCTTTTGAGGATTCGTGCCAGGCCCAAAATACTGCTGGCCCAGTGCGAAGAAGAGGCGTGGCACTTCTACGAGCGGTATGCCGACAACGTCCTGGGCATCATCTCGGACATCGGCTTCCCCTGTGATGGCACGATCGATCCCGAGGCGGGCCTTCGCCTGGCCAGGAAGGCCCGGTCGATCGACCCGCACCTGCCGATCCTGCTCCAGTCCGTCGAGACCCGGTTCGAAGAGGATGCCCTGAGCCTGGGTGTCGACTTCCTCCACAAAAAGAGCCCGGACCTGCTCGAGGGTATTCGGCAGTTCATTCTGGATCATTTTGGTTTCGGTGATTTCATCTTCAGGCTCCCGGATGGTGAGGAGGTTGCGCGGGTTGAAGACATCCGGGGCATGATCCGCCTGCTTCCCACCATTCCCGGTGAGAGCCTGCTCTTTCATGCAGGCCTCAACCACTTCTCCGCCTGGCTCAAGGCCCGGACCGAGTTCGAACTGGCCAGACTCCTGAGGCCGATGCAGGTTTCGGAGTTCGCCGGTTCCGAGGAACTTCGGCAATTCCTGATTACGGCATTTACGCTGTACCATCGGCAGATTCGGAGCCACGTTACAACTGATTTCGAGGAGGGGCGTTTCGACGAGTTCGTCGCCTTTGCCAAGGTCGGCTCGGGTTCACTGGGGGGCAAGGGCCGGGGCCTGGCATTCATGCACAAGCTATTGGCCTACGATGAGGTTCGGGCGTCAGGGGTGCGGGTCGCCATTCCCCAGACCGTCGCGCTCGCGACTGATATTTTTGAGACGTTCATTGAGGAGAATGCCCTCCGTCCGATTGTCCAGGAGGCTCCGGAACTCGAGGATCGGGCGATTCTGGATCGATTCCGTGCCTCACGGTTCGAACATGGCGTTCGGAACGCCTTGGCGCAGTTTCTCGAGATTGTCCATGAGCCCTTGGCGATCAGGTCCTCCAGTCTGCTTGAGGACTCCCTCTTTCAGCCTTTCGCCGGTGTCTACGCGACGATCATGCTGCCGAACAACCACCCCTCTTTGGATGTCCGGTTGGCCCAGGTGCTCGAAGCGGTCAAGGTCATCTATGCCTCGACCTACTTCCGGACCGCCAGGGATTATCTGGACAGCACGCCCTACCGTTCGGAAGACGAACGGATGGCCGTCCTGGTGCAGCGTCTGGTGGGCAAGCGCTTCGGGAGCCGTTTCTACCCGACGTTCTCGGGCACGGCAGCCTCCAAGAATTTCTATCCTTTTGGCTCGATGAGTCCGGAAGACGGCGTCGCCCAGGTGGCTTTGGGCCTGGGCAAGACGGTCGTGGAGGGGTTTGAAGCCCTGCGGTTCAGTCCTGTCCACCCCAAGGTTCTCCCTCAGATGTCGACAGTCAAGGATATTCTCCGCAATGCCCAGCGCCGTTTCTACGCCCTGGACATGTCGAAGGACGACACCATTCCCGGTCTTCAAACGGAAGCCAATCTGTTGCACCTCGAGACGATCGCCGCCGTTGCTGACGGGGCCGCCCGGCCGATCCTCTCGACCTACCATCGAGAGAACGATGCGATTTCCCCAGGGTTTGACCAGGGTGGGGCGCCGCTGGTGACATTTGAGCCGATTTTGAGAGGTCGCCCCTTTGACCTGCCGGACCTGCTGTCGAGGCTGTTGCGTTTGGGGGAGAACGGTATCGGTTCACCGGCCGAAATGGAGTTTGCAGTCCAGCTCGAGCCCGGGCTGGAACGGGAGCAGGTTTTTCACGTCGTGCAAATGAGGCCGCTGGTCGTGGAGTCGTTCCACGATGACGTGCATTTGAGTGCCGAGGAGATGGAGCGGGCTGTCGTCCAGACCAAAGTGGCTCTGGGCCACGGCCGGAGAGAGAGCCTCGCCGACGTGATCGTCGTTGATCCTCAAGGTTTTGAGCGAGGGATGACGGTCGATGCGGTGACAATTGTCGAGCAGCTCAACCGTCGACTGAGAGACGAGGGTCGCCATTACGTACTGATTGGTCCAGGGCGCTGGGGTTCTCGGGATCCGTGGTTGGGCATTCCGGTGACTTGGCCGCAGATTTCGATGGCGCGCGCAATCGTCGAGACAGACTTTTCCGATCTCCAGGTGGAACCGTCGTTCGGATCCCACTTCTTCCACAACCTGACCTGCTTCGGTGTGGCGTTCTTCGCGGTCCATCAAACAGAGCGAGAGGCCTCCATCAGATGGCCGTGGTTTCGGGAGCAGCCGGTGCTGTCCGAAGAGCTCGACGGTACGATCCGTCACCTCAGGTTCGAGCAGCCTCTTGAGGTTCTGGTTGACGGCGAGAGCGGAACCGGGGTGATTCTGCCTCCGACTGTCTCTGATTAGTTGAGAATTATTCGCTATTCATTTTCCTAAAAACCTCGGA
>JAUWTC010000132.1 GCA_030609785.1 Holophagae bacterium | reverse complement strand
GGGTCGTGAATCGCCATTTGAAGCGCATTCGAGGCGCAGTACTCTCGGTACGGGCCGAGGATGCAACGAAAATGGCCTTTACGACACCCGAAAGGCGGCGCTGATTCAATGCCCTACACCCTCCTAGGACTCCGCCGAGCTGCCCGCGCTGTCCGGCGGGAGCTCTCCGTCCTCAAATACCGTCTGCAGCACACCCTGGGCACTCGAGCCCCGGCCAAGATTGTCGCGACGGCGGCCCCCAACTCAAGTCCCCCGCTGACCCATCCGGCGGTCGGTATCATCGCACCGTCAGGTCTCAGCGACGAACGCCTGAAAGAACTCTTGGCCCACCAAATCGAGACATCCTGGACGCTGACGCCCGACGCAACCGACACCACACCATGGCTCTGGTGCCCTGGCTCAGGGGTTGAAGACCTGGAGGCCTGCCATTTGGAAAGCCTGTTGCTGACGGCGGCCGCCCTCGACCTTAACGTGACAATCGGTGGGTGGGCGGCCCCCGAGCGGGCGATCGGCCGCCCGAATGGCCTCGACCCGGCCAACCTGACCCTCCTGCGCCGCCCCATCGCCGATGCCGGGACCGGACCGATTCACGGCGCCCTGGTCCCCCAGATCACCCAGACGACGCCCGAGACGCCGGTCGTTCCACCGACCCACTCAAGCGGCTCTTTCATCCTGAACCACCTCGGAGAACCCGGTTCGGTCATCCGCCTTTCGCACTACAACGCCCACAATCGTCTCAAGGCGCTTCCGGCCGAGGCAGGACCACGCACCGTCCTCTTTCTGGCGCCCTACCTCGCGGTAGGCGGCGCAGAAAACCTGCTCTTCGACCTGATCGAAGGCTTGACACCCGAGCATCGGGTCCTGGTCGCCACGCTGGACCCGCACCGAGACCAACTGGGCCAGACGGTCGACCGTTGTCGCCGACTGACGCCCCATACATACACCCTGGGCGATTGGATGCCCCGGGAGGCACGCATCGACGCCCTCCGCCACCTCATCAGGCGGTGGCAGGTCGAGGTCCTGGTCTCCTGGAACGGCACCGTTGACTTCTATGACCACACCCGGGATTTGAAACAACAATTTCCGGACCTCCGAATCCTGGCCCAGCTCTACAATCATGAGGGCGGTTGGATCGACAGGACGACCTCCACCCTCCTGACAGAACTGGACGGCCACTTGGCCGTCAACGACCGCATCAGTCAGGCCCTGGTCGCAAAGGGGGCCTCCCGAGATCGGGTTCACACGGTGCACCACGGCGTTCGCGTGCCGCGGCCGATGTCCGACGAGGACCGGATTCAACGACGGCGGGCCAAACGGGCCGAACTCGGGCTCCCCGAACAGGCCGTTGTCGTTGGGACCTTCATTCGACTTCACCGCCAAAAACGACCCCTGGATATCGTTCGACTCGCCCGGAAGTTGGAGCGGTCCGGGTTCCACTTCCTGCTGGTCGGCGGCGGCCCGGAGGATGAGACCGTCGAAGCCGAAATCCAGCGTGATCCCCCGGGCAACCTCCTGCGTCTGCCCCTTCAAACCGAAACCCTCCACCTCTACGACGCCCTGGATATCTGTCTCTTGACCTCGGATTACGAAGGTCTCCCGGTCTTTCTGTTGGACGGGCTGGTCCGAGAAATCCCGTGTGTCGCGACCGCGGTCGGCGAAATCCCGGAACTCCTGCATGACGGCGGCGGCATCCTGGTTGAGGTCCCCGGGGATCTCGAAGCTCTCGCCGACGCCCTCCTGAGCCTCGAAGACCCGGAGCGACGGCAATCCGAAGGGCAGCGCGGCCGCCGGACCGTCGAGGACCGGTTCGGCTTGGATACTTACGTCGAAACCTACGGGCGGCTGCTTTTCCCTGGGGATTCGAGATGACCGCCGCACCACGCTATTCCGTTTTGATCCCGGCGTTCAACCATGCCGAATTCGTCGAAGAGGCCGTTACCAGCGCGCTCGAAGACGGCGGCAATCGGGTCGAGGTGATCATCGTCGACGACGGATCGAGCGACGCAACGCCGAATGTATTGCGAGCCCTCGACGTCGATGAACGGGTCTATGTCCACACCCAGGAAAATCAAGGCGCCCATGCCGCGCTCAACCGTCTGTTGGGGATGGCCCGAGGTGAGTTCGTCTTCATCCTCAACTCCGACGACGCCTTCGAACCCGGACGTCTCAATCGTCTGGCAGCCACCCTCGAGCAGCACCCGGATGCCGCCATTGCCTGCTCAACCCTGCGTATCGTCGACGACCAGGGTCGCCAGATCGGCATCAAGAATGCCTGGCGGGATCTGGAGCCCTGGCCCGTGCCCCATCCACCGCCACACCTGGCGGATCTCCAAGATCCCACCTTGGCCCTACTGCAGTCCAACTGGGCAGCCACGACCTCCAATGTGGCATTTTGCCGACGATTGGTCACCGAAAGCAACCTGTCGTTCACTGCGCTGAGGTACACCCACGACTGGGATTTCCTGCTGGCTGCATCGGCCGCCGGACAGATCGTCCTGGTCGAGGAGCCCCTGGTGCGCTACCGGATCCACAGTGCCAACACCATCAGGGAGGGCGATGGCCGGGCCCAAGCCCTGATGCACTTCGAGATCCTCTGGACTGTCGCCCGACATGCAGCGCCCACGATTGCCAGGGCTGCCACCAGGGGCTTCGACCCCGACCGACTCAGGGAACGCCTGATGAGGTCCCTGCCCTCCTTCGGCCGCGAAGACCTCCTCTTCCAACTCCTCACGCTGCGCGGGACCGGCGAAAATCCCCCACCCACGTACGACGCCCTGCTGCACCCCGATCACCCACTTCGCCAGGCAGCCTTGGTGGCATTAGCCGGTGAAAAAACTTGAACCGCTAAGACGCAAAGAGCGCAAAGGAATTGATTTTCAAATACTTTCTTGGCGATCTCTTCGCGGTCTTTGCGTCTTGGCGGTTCAATTGTGTTTTTCTTTAACGCCACCATTTTCGAAGCCGATACGGCCCGCATTCTCGCTTACAGCAGCCCTCGCTCCCTCATCCAGGCGTCGTTGAAGATCGTGCTCAAGTAGCGGGTTCCTGAGTCCGGAAACAGCGTGACGATCCTTCCCGGGCCGTCCAGCGTCTTTGCAACCTGACGAACGCCCCACAGGGCCGCCCCGGATGAACCTCCGGCCAGAATGGCCTCTTGCCGAGCCAGTTCCCGGGTGGCCAGAAAGGCCTCCCGGTCCGACACGCGGAGCATGTCGTCCAACAGGTCGAACTCCGGACACCCGATGATCTCTTCGTCGCCCAGGCCTTCGATCAGGTACGAGCTCGGCTCTACGAGGCGCCGGTCGTGGAACCAGTCGAAAAAGACCGACCCCTCCGGATCGATCGCCACGACCTTGATCGAGGGATCCTGCTCTTTGAGGTACCGCGACGCACCGCAGATCGTGCCCCCGGTCCCGATGCCGGCCACCAGCACGTCGATGCGTCCATCCATCTGCTCCCAGATTTCGGGCCCGGTGGTTCGGTAGTGGGCCTCGTTGTTGACACGGTTGTTGTGCTGGTCCGGGAACCACCAGTCCGGGTGTTCGGCCGCCAGTCGCCGGGCTTTCTGGTTGTAGCTTTCGGGGTCTTCCGGCGGCAGATGACCGTCAACCAACACCAAGTCGATCCCCATCGCCCGGATACAGTCCAGCTTCTCCTTCGAGGTCCGCTGCCGGACGACCATCGTACAATTGAGGCCCTCGAGTTCGGCCATCATCGCCAGACCCATCGCCGTGTTGCCCGAGGAACTTTCGATGATCGTGCCACCGGGCGCCAGCTCCCCTTTTTCCAGGGCCTGCTCAACCATGAATCGGGCAATACGATCTTTGACGCTGCCCATCGGATTGAGAAACTCCAGCTTGGCGAAGACTTCGCAGCCGAGGCCCTCGACGCTCCGGTGCAACCGCACCAGCGGCGTCCAACCCACAGCTTCGGAGATCCGGTCGAAAACGCGTTTGTCGTTCATGGCCGGTTATTATACCGACAAATTATGGCCGGATTGTGGTCGAAACCAGGTACACTCTTGGAATTCCCCTTCTTGGGGCCTGGAGTGATCGATGAAAACCCTTTTCCGGTTCACGATTCTTGTCCTCACCCTCTTGCCGGCCGCCGTTGCGACCGCCCAATTACCCTCCCAGTACGATCTCCGCGACGTCGGCGGCCAGAACCTGGTGACTTCGGTCAAGAGCCAACAGGGCGGTACCTGCTGGACCTTCGGCGCCATGGCGGCGATGGAGGGTAATCTGCTGATGACCGGTGCCTGGGAAGCGGCCGGAGAGAGCGGCGAACCCGATCTGGCCGAGTACCACCTGGACTGGTGGAACGGCTTCAACGAGCACAACAATGATGATCTGGACCCTCCGACCGGAGCCGGGCTGGAGGTCCACCAGGGCGGTGACTACCGGGTGACGTCGGCCTATCTGGGGCGGGGCGAGGGCGCCGTCAGGAACGTCGACGGTCAGTCCTTCGACACACCGCCGGATCGCTATCGCGACGACTACCACTTTTTTGTGCCGCGCCACATCGAGTGGTACGTCGCCGGAGACAACCTCGAGACCATCGATGAAATCAAGCAGGCCGTGATCGATTACGGCGTCATCGGGACCTGCATGTGCTACGACGGTGGTTTCATGCAGTCCGGCTACATCCACTACCAGCCCACTTCGTCGACTCTCGATCCCAACCACGCGATCGCCATCGTCGGCTGGGACGACGACAAGGCGGTTGCCGGCGCCCCGGGTTCGGGCGCATGGCTGTGCAAGAACAGCTGGGGTGAGAGCTTTGGCTTCGGAGGCTATTTTTGGATCTCCTACTGGGACAAGCACGCCGGGAAACACCCGGAGATGGGCGCCATCGCCTTCCGTGACGTCGGCCCACCCGACTGGGACACCACCTACTCCCACGACTACCACGGATGGCGTGACACCTATACGGACACCGGCCGGGCCTTCAGCGCCTTCACCGCGGTTGGCGACGAGGTCCTCGACGCCGTCGGCATCATCACCACCGAAGACGAAACCGGCTACGCCGTTCGAGTGTGGGACCGGTTCGAAGGAGGCGTGTTGCTCGATCTCCTGGGTTCGACGACCGGGGATTTCAGTCATATCGGACTGCACACCGTCGACCTGCCGACACCGGTCTCCTTGGCCCAAGGCGATGACTTCTTCGTCGAACTGGAAGTCCTTGGCGGGGGCTTGGCCTTCGACCGGACCTCGGACGTTCCGGTCCTCTTGGGCGCCTCTACCAGAACCGTCGTCGAAAGCGTCGCCGCGCCCGGCGAGAGTTTTGTTCGGTCGGGATCTGAGTGGGTCGATTTCACGACCGTCGATGAGACCGGGAACATCTGCATCAAGGCCCTGACCTCGATCGCGGGTCTCTGGGTTCAAGAGCCATACGGCCTCGTCGCATCCGGGCCGGTCGGAGGACCCTTCGAACCCTCGACCATCCAGTACACCCTGGAAAACCATGACCCGACCACTATCATCTACGATGTCACGCTGGATCAGCCCACAACCTGGATCACCCTGAACGGGCCGGTCTCGGGATCGCTCGAACCGGGATCGACGGCCGTCATCACGGTCGAGGTCAACAGCGCCGCCGATGCGCTGGAGGCCGGGGCTTATGTCTCGCAGATTGTGTTCACCAACGCAACCAGCCACGTCGGTGATACCACCCGAACCGTTGTCGTCGCCGTCGGAGAACACGAGATACGACATTCCGAAACACTGGACGGCGATCCCGGCTGGACGACCGAAGGGCAATGGGCCTGGGGGCAACCGACCGGCCAGGGTGGCGATCACGGGGGACCTGACCCAACCGGTGGCTTCACAGGAACATCAGTCTACGGCTACAACCTCAACGGGGACTACCCCAACGATCTGCCGGAGACCCATCTGACCAGTACGGCCTTCGACTGCAGCGGTCTGTACGGCATCCGCCTGAAGTTTCAGCGGTGGCTTGGCGTCGAGCAGCCTCTTTATGACCACGCCTCAGTTCGGATCAGTTCCGACGGAACGAACTGGACCACCGTATGGGAAAATGACGGCGAGGTCGCGGACACGACCTGGGTGCCGGTTGATTTGAACATTTCGAGCCTGGCCGACAACGCAGAGACGCTCTACCTCCGCTGGACCATGGGCGCTACCGACAGCGGATGGACCTACTGCGGCTGGAACATCGACGACATCGAAATCCTCGGCGTCCCCGAGGTAGACCGTGGCCTGTTCTCGGATGGTTTCGAAAACGGCGACACGTCCGGGTGGTCGAGCACAACACCATAGGAGTTCTCAAGGACAAGAACACAATTCACCACGAAGACACGAAGATCACAAAGTGAGTTTGGTAAAAAACAACCCTTAGCGCTCTTTGTGTCTTTGTGGTTTAATTATTTCCCTGAACTGATCAGTGCTCTCCCGACCGACTCGGAAGAAGCCCGAGTCGGTAACGCAAACGCCTCGGCTCACCAGCATCTCAACCACTTCGTCATCGGCCGGAGGCATCTGAAAATGTTTTAACTCGTCCGGTCGAACCCATCTGATTTCCTGGCCCTCGCGGGGCGTCGGCACACCGATAGCGATCGCTGCCGAGAAAAACAGCAAGAGGATTTCCAGATCGGGTTCGGTGTGGACCGCAAAGGTCAGCGGGCTGCCGATTTCGACAAAGATCCCAAGCTCCTCGTCCAACTCCCGGACCAAAGCCTCGGAATAGGACTCCCCGTCCTCGACCTTGCCGCCGGGAAACTCCCAGAGTCCGGCCATATGGGTTCCCTCTGGTCTTCGGGCCAAAAGAACCCTGCCCTCACCGTCGGAGAGGACGGCGGCAACGACGGTGAAGTGGGTCTTGGCCCGAATGGATCACTCCTCCTCGGCGCACAACAGCCGCGCCGATGTCGTCAATCCTAACCCGGCCGTTCGGCTTCATCCTTCATCCTTCATCCTGCACTCTCCCTAATCTCCCGCTACAATGAAGAACCACCCTGGCGTGGCTGGAGGCATGATGAAGAAACAACCAGACGAACACGGCTACTTCGGCGACTTCGGCGGCCGGTTCGTTCCGGAGACCTTGATGGTCCCGCTGGAACAG
>JAUWTC010000259.1 GCA_030609785.1 Holophagae bacterium | reverse complement strand
GTTCGTCACTGGTACGGAAGACCTCCAGGCTGGAGGCGTTGTAGGAGGCCACGATCAGGCGGTCGAAGGCCTCGGCCGGCGCCAGTCCCGTGGGAGTCTTGAACTGCCCGGTCTCCTCGCCGTAGGTCCCGAGAACCTCGCGGGCGGAGCCGTCGGGATTGAAGGCCTGGACCCAGCTTTGGAAAGTGTCGCTGGCGAAGATGACGCCCGCCGCGTCGACGGCCACGTCATCGAGACGGACGAATTCGCCGGCTCCGCCGCCAAGGCCCCCGAAGGCGCTCAGGAGAGTTCCACCGATGTTGAAGATCTTGATCATGCCGTGGCCGGTGTCGGCCACGACCCAATCGCCCGTGGGCGTCGCCGCCAGACCCAGCGGGGCCTTGAACTGGTCGGGTCCGTCGCCGGTAGAGCCGAAGGCGGCGATCTGACCGCCGAACTCATCGTAGACCACCACGCGGCCCGTCGTGCGGTGCAGCACGCCATACCTGCGATTGAGGGCATCGAGGGCTACATCGGAGATCTGGCCGGCGCCCGTCTCGAGTTGGAATATCAGTCGGCCGGCTCGATCGATGATGCGTGCGCCGTCGGCGCCCCCGACCAACAGGTTTTCATCCCAGTTGACGGCCAGGCTGTTCAGGTCGGTCATCGATAATCGGTAGACCAATTTTCCGGCGGCGAGATCGACGACCGAGATGCCTCCTGCGCCCCTGTCGACCACGTAAACCAGTCCCATCGAGTCGATCGCCAGACGCCTCGGGTTGATGACCGCAGATTGAATGGACCGTTCGGCCGCAGCGCCGACGACCGCCAGACCGATGGTGTCGGTATCGGCGAATCCTCCGGTGTCAGTGGCGGTGCAGGTCACGGTCGCGATGCCGACGTCACCCGCGGTGAAGGTGGCGGCACCATCCACACCGGCTGTGACCGTGCCCGAGTCGGTCTCCCAGGTGTAAGTCACGGGGTCCCCGTCCGGATCGGAGGCGACACACAGGAGTTCGGAGGTCTGGCCGGGGAACATCTGGGTCGGATTCGCGGTCAGGCTGTCGATGATTGGCGCCTGGTTCGGGCTGTTGGTCACGATGATGTCGAGTGTGGGAGTGATCGCCCCCCGCCCACCGCACATGAATGAGCCGCTGTCGGCGAGATAGACGGAAATCGAATAGGTACCTTCGGTCACCGGCGCTTGCCACACCATCGATGCCGTGAAGGGCGATCCCGAGACACCGTCGTCTTCGGAGAGAATCGTTCCGTCCGAGATGGTCCAACTGATCAAGTCAGAGCGAATGTAGAGACCGCAGCCCTCAGTACAGACATCGGGGCAATCGGGGTCGTGGGCGGAAATGGTGATTGTTGTGATTCCGCCGGGCGCCACAGTCGCCGGGATGGCGCTGAAATCGTCCACGATCGGTGGGGTCGAGGCGAGGGCTGATCCGGCCGCAAACTGCAGCAGAACCACCAGGAAAAACAGGCAGACCGAGAAGCAGGAACGAGCCGTTCCTGCCTTTACTTCTGTTTCAGTGAAAAAATAGCGAGTGGTCACCTCAAGCGGTCCCTATAAAAAAGAATAGCAAGTATCATTCCAAATCATTGAATTTGAGACTTGGTCCTGATTTAAATAACAATTTTTCCCGAATCCGCCCCTGTCACGGAAGATTGTCTCAAGTCTCACCTTAACTTCTTATTCGGAATAGATCCTATTTTTAGTGGCATGTGCCCTGCTCAGTCGAGCGCTCAAGTGTTGAGGAGGCTAAGAATCTCGTGATTCTTCCCACAGTAGCCTGCCGAGTGGGGGAAAATCCACAGAGGCCTTTCACTTCAAAAACCGGTGAGAAGTGCCGGCTTGTTCTGTTACCGTGGAGACTCCATGCTGCGACGCTCCCTTAACCCACACTTCTCACCAGTGATCTACTGCGGCCGTCGATGCACAAGCCCGTTCCGCCAACGGCGGAACGGGTCCCTACCCAGCGGCACTTTATCCCCTCGGGGTGCTCAACGTACCGTCACGTACGCCTCCGCGCCCCTCGGGTCGAAAACTCCACTGGGCACGGCGCCTCGACGCCCTCGCTACGAAAACCGGTGAGAAGTGCGGGCTAGACTCCTGACTCCGGCACTCCTGGTGGTTACGGTGGCCTACTTCTGGGCCTTTAAGAGCGGGAGGGCGCCGGTCTCCCCTACTGTATTCGGCACGTTAATCGGCCTGGTGTGTCTGGGGCTCTTCGGTGAACTGGTGTGGACCGTCTGGGACCTCATGCACGGCCGTGACCGAAAAGCGACCGCCGCCGCCCGGGTGGTCGTCGCCCTCGGCTTGTTGCTCGTCGGCGGCGGGGGCTTCACCAACTGGCTCTTCAGTCTGCAGGGTTTCATGGTTCTGACCGAGGGCGAAATCCGGCCTCTGTTCCAGGGAGAGAATCTGACCGAGTTCGAGGCGGGGCTGCTGGCTGATCCGACGGAGTTGGACATCACGCTGGCCCTGAGGGAAGTCGAACTCCGGCCCGGAGGCAGAGGTGCCTTCTTTCCGGAATCAGTGCTCGAGGTTGCTCGAGGCCACGAAGAACCGACCCTGTTGAAACTGAGCGGCCCCACCCAGGCGAAATTCGGCTCCCTGCTCTTCCATGGCGGCGCTTTCGGTTTCTCCCCGAGAATTGTAATCCTCCAGGGTGACGCCGAACTGTTCGACCGGGCGGTTCCGTTCCTGACGAGGCTCCAGGGAGGCACGGGCATCTCCTTCGAGCAGACTTTCACCGTGGCCGAACACGGGCTCGAGGTGCGAGGCACTGTCCTGCTGGAGTCCCTCGACGAGGCCATGCGCGGCCACCCGACCTTGGCCCTGGAGTTGAAACGCGACGGAGAGGTTCTCGGCGCCGGAACCCTGCTCCCCGGTCATTTCGCCGATCTTGAAGACAGTTACCGTTTGGGCTTTGCCGGCATGAAGATGTGGCAGGAGATCGACATCTCCAGACGGAACTACCCCGAACCGATGTTGATCGGCGCCGTGATCGCCGCTCTCGGTGTTCTGCTGTGGATTGGGGCCGCCATTCGGGAGTTCTTCCGGTGAAAGTCCTGCTGAAAATCCTCGCGATTGCCGCTGTGATTTTCATCGCCATTGCAATGGTTCAGCAGTGGCAGGTATTCGCTTCCGCATGGTTCGGATACCAGACTGAGGTCCCGACTCTGTCTCCGGTTGAGCGCGAGGAAACGGAGAAGGCCCTGCGTCACTACCTGACCCTCTCCGGCCATCTCTACCGCTCCAACGGGGACCCGCGCTTCCTCGAGCGGATGCCGGCCGCACCTCGGGTCACCGACCAGTTGATGGCCGATATCGTGTATCTCCGCCACAACGGCCGCTACCAGGAGCCGACGATGGAAGGGCTCGAGGTCGAGGAGGCACGGCTGCTCGGCCCCGGTTCGGTGGAGCTTTCAACCCGCGAATACTGGGTCATACGAACCCGGAGCCTGGCCGATGGCATGGAAACGGACCCCGTGCGCTCCGAGGTGATTCGTGTGCGCTATCTGATGTCCAAAGAGAACACCGGCTGGATCGTTCAGGCGTGGGAGTTGGAACCGCGACGAGGCAGTCCCTGAATGCGCGCTCTCTGGCGTTTTCTGACTTCGCTGAAGACCACGATCGGTCTTTTCGTCATCCTGGGCACGCTGCTCCTCCTCAGCGTGTCCATTCCCACCGAGCAGTACCTCGGCCCCGAGGCGGGGACGTTCGCAAGCTCAGCCTTGGGCCTGTTTCTCCTGGAAACCCTGGGACTTGGTTCACTCTCCACCAGTCCCCTCTTCCTGGCGTGCATAGCCCTGTTTTTTTTCAACCTCAGCGCCGTGATTCTCGGCAGGGCAGCCGTCACCCTGCGCAGGACCCGGCTGCGACCCCCGTCTGGGCCGACCCTTCAGGGGTGGTGTGACAGAAAATCAAGTCTCCGGGGTTCAAACCCCGGAGGAATCAGCGCCGACAGCGTGCTCAAGGTGTTCCGCGGCATGGGTTTCCCGGCGGTCAAGGCCGGTGACGGGGTCGCCTGGGCGGTCAAACACCGAACGGCGCCCCTGGGCTTTCTGCTGTTTCATATCTCCTTCTACCTCCTGTGCCTCGGAGGGGTTGGCATTTACACCACCCGCTTTGTCGGCGTCTCGGCCCTGGTCGAGGGACAGGCTTTCCAGGGTTTCAACCAGGTCTTGCGCTCCGCTCCGATGCTCGGCCCCCCGGGCCTCTCCCTGGTCTTGGACTCTGTTGATGCGCAGTTCGAGCAAGGTCAGGCCCTGCACCTCGGCGCCGTGTTTCAAATAGAGGAAGACGGCGTGCCGGTGGAGAAAGAGAGCCGCATCAACCACCCCGCTCGCTCGGGCGCCTCGACGATTCTGGTCAACCGCGCCGGCATCGCGCCGATCCTCTGGCTGCAGGACAAGGACGGCTACACCCTGGATCGCGTGGCGGTCGCAGCCGAGACCCTGGGCGGCGGCGGCACCGAGGTCGAGTTGGGACAGGGCGCGTTCCGAGTCCTGGTGACACCTGTTGTGGAACGGATGCACTTCCCCGATCGCTCGGAACTCCAGGCGACACCGGTGGAGGTCGAAGCCCGGGATGCTTCGGGTTCGGTTGTGTTCGCCGGTACGGTGCGCACCGGGCGCCATGTCGACCTGGGCGAAGCGGTTCTGGTCATCCCGGAGCTCCGCTTCTGGGTCGGAATCTACGTCGTGCGGGAGTATGGCGGGACATTGCTGATCGCAGGCTTTTTACTGGGGACGATCGGACTCATCTGGCGCTTGATGCTCTATCGCCGTGAGGTCGCCGTCGTGTGGGCCGGCAACGACTTCGCCGTCGCCGGCCGCGCGGAGTATTTCTCGCACCGCTTCCGTGAGGAG
>JAUWTC010000207.1 GCA_030609785.1 Holophagae bacterium | reverse complement strand
TTTCAACCTGGGGGCCGACTGGGCCCTGGTCTTTGGCTGGGGACCTATTCCCGAAATGGGGGCCCTGGGTACGGCGTGGGCAACGACCGCCGGCCGCTGGCTCCTTTTGGTCGCCCTCGCCCTGATGGCCCGCAAAGAACTGAGCCCGCTGGTGTGGCCCTTTGTAAAGGGCATTCTTCGCTGGAAGCCGCTGTGGCAGACCATTCGGCTGGGCGCACCGATCGGCCTGCAGATCCAGCTCGAATTTGCGGCCTTCGGCGTCGTCGCGCTTTTGATGGGCGGCTTCGGCACTGTCGAGATGGCGGCCCACCAGGTCGCAATCAACCTGGCCTCCCTGACCTTCATGGTCCCCCTGGGTGTAGGCGCCGCCGCCGCCGTCAGGATCGGCCTCGCCGTCGGCGCCGGCAATGCCGATGCCGTTCGTCGCGGGACCACAGCCGCCCTGGTCTGTGGAACCGGGTTCATGGTCCTGACCGGTGCGCTGTTCGTCGGCGCGGCCAGACCCCTGGCGGCCGCCTACACGTCAGTCCCCGAAGTCTTGGCCCTGGCCGTTATCTTCATTCCCATCGCCGGCTTCTTTCAGGTCTTCGACGGCATTCAGGTCGTCTCCGCAGGCATCCTTCGCGGCATGGGCGACACCCGAGCCCCCGTAGTCATCAATGTCCTCGGTTTCTGGCTCTTGGGGATGCCCGTCAGCCTGGGCCTTGCGTTCAGGACCAGTCTCGGTCCGGCCGGTCTGTGGTGGGGTCTGGTAGCCGGACTGGGCGCCGTGGCCTCGTTTCTCCTCATCCGGATCGCCCGCCAGCTTCGCTCGGAGCAACGACGGGTCGTCGTGGACTAGGAGGACGGCTCCAACTGCCGTCCGACGGCCTGTGACAGATAGGCGAAGCCGGAACCGACCGAGAATCCGGTTCACACGAAGGTGAAAACTGAGACTTGGTGCCCAAGAAGGAAATTCTGCAGAGTTCCTGGGGAACCCTCAATCGAGTAATTGACCTCGTCTACCCCCTCGAAAAGGACCTCGAACCCCGGTACGCTGTCCCCATGACATCCCGCAGCCGATCCCTGCTCGCCCTGGTTCTGCTCGTTCCCGTCCCCACCCTGGGCATAGCCGCGGCTCTGATCTTCTGGCCGGGGCCTGTCGGCAGGACGGTATTCGCTGCAGCCAAGATTTGGCTGTTGGTCCTCCCCATCGTGTGGCACCTCCGCGTCGACAAGGGGAGATTGAGCTGGTCTCCCCCCAGACACGGGGGGCTCGGGGCCGGGGCGCTGATCGGCCTCGGCACGGCGGCGGTCATCGTTGCCACCTGTTGGTTGATCGCCATCCCGCGGGTTGATCGGGCTGCGCTCCTGGGCGAGGTCACCGAAATGGGTCTGGCGTCACCCCTGGCCTACATCCTCGGCGCCCTCTACTGGATCTTCGTCAACTCGGTCGTCGAGGAGTACGTTTTCCGATGGTTCATCCAGAGCCGCTGCGAGGCCCTGTGGTCCCGCCCGGTCGCGATTGGAGCGTCGGCAGCCATCTTCACGATCCACCATGTCGTCGCGATGGCGACCTACTTCAACCCCGGCCTGACCGCCCTGGCCTCCACCGGTGTCTTCATCGGCGGGGCGACCTGGTCATGGATGTATGCCCGCTACCGCTCGATCTGGCCTGGCTGGGTGGCTCATGCATGTGCCGATGTCGCCGTCTTCGGCTGTGGGTACTACCTGCTGTTTGGGTGAGGACGCCGTCAGCTGTCAGCTCCAGCGGTTGATTTGAACCACAAAGACACGAAGAGCACGAAGGGGTTTTTTGAATAATTTTTCTTGGTGGTCTTCGTGTCTTCGTGGTTTTTTTCATGAGTGGTTCTCACTGGTTCAAACTTTCCTCGGGTGCAACCCTGAAGGTCAAAAACCGTTACACTGACGAGCGGCATTCGCCGCCGGAGGAGAAAGATGATCCATCGCAAGACGTTGTCCGTGTTGGTCGTGTGCACTTTGATCGTTGTGGCTTCGGCCTCGGCTGAGGACACCCGGAGGCCGCTGCTCCGATTTCCGGACATCCACGGTGACACCGTCGCCTTCGTCCACGCCGAAGATATCTGGACGGCATCGGCAACCGGCGGACCGGCACTGCGCCTGACCGACGACGAGGGCGAAGACCGTCATCCACGCTTTTCTCCCGACGGGTCATTGCTGGCCTACACCTCCCAGGCCGGAGGCAATGCCGACGTGTGGGTGATGCACAGCGACGGCTCGGACCCCCGGCGCCTGACCTTCCATCCCGGCGCCGACGAGGTCATCGGCTGGCACCCGACTCAAAACAAGGTGCTCTTCCGCTCCAACCGGCTCAGCTGGAGCCGCTTCGACCGTTTGTTTCTGATCTCGCCCGACGGGTCCGGGCTCGAGGTCCTGCCCCTGCACGAAGCGGGCCGCGGCGCCTTCTCTCCCGACGGTCAACAAATCGTCTACAACCGGATCGCCCGAGAAGACCGTACCTGGAAGCGCTACCGCGGCGGCATGGCGCAGGACCTGTGGCTCTATGATTTTTCAACAGGCGCCGACCGTCAACTGACGACCTTTGAGGGTACCGACCGCCTGCCTCTTTGGGTCGGCGACACCCTCTACTTCACCTCCGACCGTGAGCACACACTCAATCTCTTCACCTATACACTCGAAAACGGCGACATCAAAAAGATCACCAACCACGAAATATGGGATGCCCGCAGGCCGGAGACCGACGGCCGGCGCATCGTCTACGAGCAGGGGGGCGATGTGCAGCTCTTCGACCCCTCAACCGGCGAAAACCGCCGGCTGGACATCACGATCGCGACGCCTGCACGAGAAACCAAGAACTACCGCCGCGAGGTCGCCGAGGACATCACTGACATCAGCATCGCTCCGGAAGGCGGACGGGCCCTGCTCTCCGCCCGCGGCGAGATTTTCACCGTACCGCAAGAGCACGGCGCCACCAGGAATCTGAGCAATACCCCCGGCGCTCGGGAGAGAAACGCCGTATGGTCACCCGACGGTCGCACCATCGCCTGGGTCTCCGATGCCGACGGTGAGTCGGATCTCTGGATCACCGCAGCGGGAGGCCACGGTTCCCCCCGGCGCCTGACCGATCTCGGGCCCGGCTACCGTCACACACTGCGCTGGTCACCGGATTCAACCCATATCGCCTTCGCGGATCAGACCCTTCGCTTCCACGTGCTCGACATCGACACCAAGGCGGTCACGACAATCGACCGTTCCGAACGGGAGCCGATGGACATCGCTCTGGAAGCCAAACCAATCTCTGATTATTCGTGGTCCCCCGATTCACGATTCCTGGCCTACTCCAAGATCAGCATGGACATGGTCTCCCGAGTCTGGATCCACGATCTCGACACCGGCGAGAGCCATGACGTCTCCGACGGCCGGTTCAACGACTTCGGTCCAGTCTTCACTCCGGACGGTCGGCACCTGCTCTTCATCTCCAACCGGCACTTCAGACCGACCCTGGGTGACTTCGAGTGGGAGATGGTCTACAAGGACCTCGCCGGCATCTACGCCCTGACCCTCGAAGCCGACGGCAAAGCGCTTCTGCCCCTGCTCTCCGACGAGATCGCTCCGGCTCAAGCCGACAACACCCCCTCATCAGGCGGCAAGAAAGAAGAGATTGAAAGTGTGACGGTCCACATCGACTGGAATGGCCTGGCTCATCGTCTCGAAGCCCTGCCGCTGCCGGCAGGCAACTACCGCCATCTGTCTGCGGTCGAGAACAAGGTCTTCTACCTCAACGGTTCGGACGGCGACTACAACCCCTTCGAGTTCCGCGCCATCCCGCCCCAGGAATTGGCGGCCTTCGACCTCGAGAAACGTGAGCCGTCAACCCAGGTCAAAAAGGTCGACAGCTACCGGGTGTCGGCCGACGGCCGGTATCTGGTGTGGCGCCGTGGCGCCGACGTCGGCATCAAAAAAATCGTCAGCTCGGGGCCGCATTTTGCAAAAATGGCCGAGAAGAACGACAAAGCTGACACTCTCGATCTCGAGCGGTTGGTCGTCACCGTCGATCCCCGCGCCGAGTGGGCCCAGGTCTACGACGAAGCCTGGCGCCTGGAACGCGACTTCTACTACGACCCCGGCATGAACGGCCTCGACTGGCCCGCGGTCGGTCAGCAGTACCGGGCCCTGGTCACCCGCGCAACCTGCGCCCAGGACATGCGCTACATCCTCGGCGAGCTGATCGGCGAACTCTCAACCTCCCACACCTATGCCTCTCCAGGCGACCGCCGGCGCAGGCCCGACCGGGTCAACGTCGGCATGTTGGGCGCCGATTTCGAGGCCGACAACGATCATTGGAGGATCACCCGAATCTACGACGTCGCCGACTGGAACCGCGAGATCCTGCCGCCCCTCACCCGGCCCGGGATCAATGCCAGGGAAGGCCTCTACCTGATGGCCGTCAACGGGAACAAGGTCACAACGCACCTGGAGCCCTACGCCTGGTTCCAGGGTTTCGCCAACGTTCCGACGAGGCTGACCCTGAACGACAGCCCATCCTTCGAAGGATCCTGGGACATTACGGTCAAGCCACTGAACAGCGAACGCCGACTCCGATACCAGGCATGGGTCGAGCACAATCGGAAGATCGCCGACGAGGCCTCCGGCGGAACAATCGGCTACCTGCATTTCCCCGATACCTACATGGGTTCGGCGGCCGAGTTCCCACGCCAGTACTACTCCCAGGTAATGAAGGACGGCCTGATCATCGACGGCCGGTTCAACGGCGGCGGTCTCGACCCCGACATCTTCCTGGCCCGCCTGGCCAAGAAGCCCCTTTCCTACTGGACCCGGCGCTATTCGGCCGACCAACAGACGCCCTGGTACGTCAGCCGGGCGCACATGGCCTGCCTGACCAACCGCCAGGCGGGGTCCGGCGGCGACGAACTGCCGTTCGAATTCCGCGAGAAGGGCATGGGGCCGGTGATCGGCACCCGGACATGGGGCGGACTGGTCGGTATCTCGATGTATCTCAGCCTGATGGATGGCTCCGGCTTGACCGCGCCCGACTACCGCATCTACACGACTGACGGACGGTGGACGATCGAAAACGAGGGCGTCACACCGGATATCGAGGTCGAACTGGATCCCGCCGAAATGCTCCTGGGCCACGACGCCCAACTCCAGAAGGCGATCGAAGTCCTGATGGAGAAGATCAAGACCGAGCCGATCGAGGCGGTGGTACATCCTCCTTTCCCAAAAGGGAATTGAGGTCCGGCGTCACAAACGAGCAGAAACGGCGTCAGCGTCAGGATACGGCGACAAGGACAGTTCGCAGGTGCAGGGACAGATTCAGCGACCGGTCGCAGGCCGGCTTGCCCTTGACCACGGTTGCCCCACCAGCTATCCGCCCTCCCCATCGTGAACGACCCGGTGGTGATCATGTACGGGTCGCCGCTGGGCCTGTCGCGGCCCCGGTCGCCGACGCTGAACCTGTCCCGGTCGCTGTCTCTGCCAACTGAAGCTGGCGCTGTCTGCTGACGCGGTCCCTGTCCCTGCCCCTGGATTCCAACCCCGGCCTTCGGTGTC
>JAUWTC010000418.1 GCA_030609785.1 Holophagae bacterium | reverse complement strand
GGTCCAGATTAGACACGCGTGTATAGCTTGCGAGTACGGACGGCAATCCGTTTCCAGCCATCAGGCGGGCTCGGGCCAGCCATATCCGTACTCGCTTTTCCATTCTCCTGTTATAGGACCTCCGTTCCCGACTGTCCTTGAGATGAGGCAAACCAGGCGTGTTACGCTGATATGAGAAAATGACGCAGATCAAAAAGCCTCCAGGCGGTGATTCACCGACAGGGCGGGGTTTGCCGTGGTCCATGGACGCCGCCGCGAGGGCGAAACCCGGTGACCGCGTAGGCCGCTTCAGAATCATCGAAGAGATCGGCTCCGGCGGCATGGGCGTCGTCTTCAAGGCCCTCGACGAGGCCCTGGGGCGC
Source organism: Holophagae bacterium (assembly GCA_030609785.1). Classification (GTDB taxonomy): domain Bacteria; phylum Acidobacteriota; class Thermoanaerobaculia; order Thermoanaerobaculales; family Sulfomarinibacteraceae; genus DAOWGJ01. The sequence goes on along the minus strand of JAUWTC010000418.1, from coordinate 2,625 downwards.
CATGTCGCCCTCAAGCATCCGAGGGCAGACGTCAAGGATGCGGAGACCGTCCGGGCGCGGTTCGTCAGAGAGGCCCGGGCGGCATCTCGCCTGCTCCACCCCAGCGTAGTGCCGATCTTCGAGGTCTTCGAATTTGAGGCCGTGCCCTGGTTGGCGATGGAGCTGATCGAGGGCGGCAGTTTGAGAGACCGGTTGAAAGAGGCGGGGCCGATGCCCCTGCTCGAGGTCCTGGAGCATGCCGCAGGTCTGGCCGGCGCGTTGGCGGCGGCTCACAATCTGGACATCCTCCACCGTGACGTCAAACCGGCCAACGTGCTTTTGGACTCGGAGGGCAGAGCGCGCCTTGTCGACTTCGGCCTGGCCCGGCGCCTGACGACCAAGAGCCGCGAGGATGAAGAGACCATCACCCGCTTGACCGAGCAGGGTCATATGGTCGGCACGCCGGGCTACATGTCGCCCGAGCAGGCCCTGGGCCGTTCCCTGGACGCACGCAGCGACATTTTCTGCCTGGGACTGGTGCTTTACGAGATGGCGACCGGCACGCCGGCCCTGGAGAAGGCCGGCAGCGACAGTTGGCTGGACAGTCTGCTGCACACCCCCCCGACGCCGATAGTGCACTTTCGGACTGACACGCCGGAGGCCCTTGGAGCCATCGCGCGCAAGGCCCTGGCCAAGAAGCCGGAGGATCGGTACCAGAGCGCCGAGGCCATGGCGGCCGACCTCAAGGATCTGCGCGGTGAGGTCGAAGGAGGCCTGATTCGGGAAAAGGTCTTGCGTTCGCGCGGGCAGCGGCGGCTGGTGCAGGGCTTGGGATTGACAGTACTGGCCGCGGTGGCCTTCACAGGCGCGTGGTGGCTCAAGGGCGTCGTGGCGCCCGAGACCCTGGCGACGACATGGGTGGCCAAACCCCTGACCCACGATCCCGTCTGGGCGGCCGATCCGGCTCTGTCGCCGGACGAGACCATGATTGCCTACGCTTCCGGGCGCAGCGGTAGCGGTGACATCTGGCTGATCGACCGCGAGGGCGGCAACGCCCTGCAGTTGACCGACCACGAGGCCGCCGACAGGAGGCCCACCTGGTCTGCTGACGGCAGCGAGATCTATTTCACGTCCTTCCGCAGTGGCGAGGCGGCGATCTGGAAGGTGCCGCGGCTGGGAGGTACGGCGGAACTGGTCTTGCCCGACGCTGACGACCCAGCCCTGTCGCCGGACGGAACGCAATTGGCTTTTGTGCGCCGCAACGAGAGCGGCCACTACCGGGTGGCAATTGCCCCCCTCGACGATCTGGAGGACTTTCGGTATCTGACAACCTCCGAGGATGGCTTTTGGTTTCACAGATCCCCGGATTTCTCGGACGACGGGGAACGAATCTGTTATCAGTCATCCAGAGGTGTTTGGGTCGTCCCGGCAGACGGGGGGAGACCGCTGCAGGTTACCTTGGAGCATCAGTGGGGCGGTGAACCGCGGTGGTCCGGTGAGACCATCGTTTCTTCCAGAATGTCTAATGGGTCAAGTGCCTTGTGGCGCCTTGATCCCCGAGGGGGGAGCATGGAGCGCCTGTCGGCGGGCGCCGGTTTTGAGAATCAGGTCTCACCATCTGTCGATGGACGAACGATCGTTTACTCGACCCAGCGGAGCGATACTTGGCTCAATCTCGTCGATCATCTGACAGGTGTCAAGATTCGGCTCGGTGATGTTCTCAATCCCGACACGGCCTCAATGGCCCCGGATAGCAGCGCCATCGCCTTTTCGGCGGAGTATCGGGAGGGGTACTGCATTTTCCTGCAGCGGCTGCAAGGAGGGCAACCCGCCGGCAGACCCCGAGTGCTGATCGCGCAGCCAGGGACGTATGCCAACCCTGTTTTTTCGCCCGACGGCAGGTGGTTGGCCTTTCATAGGGTCATCGGTGACCAGAGAAATATCTGGATCCTTCCGGTCGAGGGTGGTGCGCCCCTTCAATTCACCACCAATGATGCTGCGGATGTCTGCCCCTTCTTTTCCGCCGATGGGACCCATTTGGCCTTCGCCTCAGATAGGAGTGGTCGTTTTCAGATCTGGTGGGCGCCGGTCGCGGACGGTCGGCGGATGGGCGAGGCGGAACGGCTGACCTTTGAGGACACCACCGACTACATGCCGAAGATCTCCCCGGATGGGTCGATGCTGGTCTGGTTGGGCAATAGGGACGATGAAGAGAATCTTTGGATTCGGTCCCTGGTGGGACCGGCCCAGCCAAGGGCACTGACCAAGGGGCGGCGAATCAGCAGTTCCTGGTGGGAGCCAGGGGGCACAACGCTGTTGGTCACTGGTGATTGGGAGGATGACGCATTGAGCCTTCGCCGTGTTTCCGTTCTGGATGGATTGGTCACGACCGTGGACATGCCGATTGATTTTGGGCGCGGTGAGACCGGCGGAACGGGTTTTGCCAGTGGAGCAATTTCCCTGAGTGCAGATGGCAGGTATTCGGTCCACACGAAGACAGAGATGACCGGTGATCTGTGGATCATGGAGGCTGAACCGAGAGAACCCTAGAAGGTGCCGAGAAGCTGGGATTGCAGGGAGAGACCAGGGCTGCCACGAGACGATGGTGGGCCTTGGCCCACCACCTCCGGCTCCCTGCCTCCCAGC
>JAUWTC010000446.1 GCA_030609785.1 Holophagae bacterium | reverse complement strand
CTGGTCGAGTAGGGGGCAGTGATGGCAGCCATCGACAGTTACCTGACGGTCATGACGCAGATTGGCGCGTCGGATCTCCACCTGTGCTCCGGCGTACGTCCCACCTACAGAGTTCACGGGGTCATGAAACCAACCTCGAGCGAGAAGACGCAACCGGTTTCAGCTGAAGAGGTAGGTCGTCTGTTGCGGGAGTTTATGCCGGAACGCAATCGGCTGGAGTTCGAAAACCACAAAGACACCGACTTTGCGTACGAAATCGTGGGCGTGGGGCGTTTCAGGGTCAATGCATTCTACGACCGTAACGGGGTCGGGGCGGTATTTCGGCATATTCCCGAGGAGGTGCTGAGTTTCGAACAGCTCGGGCTCGGCCAAGTATTTGCAGACCTGTGTCAACTCAACAAGGGGCTGGTGCTGGTGACCGGACCGACGGGGAGCGGCAAGTCGACGACACTGGCGGCAATGATCGACTACATCAATCAAAACCGCACCGACCATGTCGTGACGATTGAGGATCCGATCGAGTTCGTTCACAAAAACAAACGGTGCCTCATCAACCAGCGCGAAGTTCATCGCCACACCGAGGGCTTCAAGGCCGCATTGCGAGCGGCTCTCCGCCAGGACCCTGATGTGGTGCTTGTCGGCGAGATGCGTGATCTGGAAACTACCGAGACGGCCATCGAAACAGCCGAGACGGGGCATCTTGTCTTCGGAACCCTGCATACTTCGTCGGCCGCAAGCACGATCGACCGGATCATCGACCAGTTCCCGGCCGATCGCCAGGACCAGATTCGCATGATGCTCTCGATGTCCCTCAAGGGAGTGATCTCGCAGACGCTGCTCAAACGGGCGGACGGTGGTGGGAGAGTTGCCGCATTCGAGATCCTCGTGGTTACGCCGGCGGTATCGAATCAGATCCGTGAAGGCAAGAGTCACCAGATCCCAATGGCCATGCAGACCGGCGCCAAGCTCGGGATGCGGTCTCTTACCGACGACCTCATCCGCCTGGTCAAAGAGCGCAAGGTCGATCCCCTTGAAGCCTACCGGAAGAGCATCGACAAGAGCGATATGGAGAACAGGCTTCGGGTTGCGGGTTTCGGTGTGAATCTGTCGAGTCAGTGAATCCTCTTGCTGTCCGGCCGGGAAACTTCGATTCCGCATTGCGAGGATTTCGGGTTAAGGCCGGATCCCAAGGGCCCAAAGGATTCGGGTTGCGAGTACTTGGCCGATGCCGGGAATCTGCATGAGTGCGTCGAGGTCGGCCGAGGTGATTCTCCGGAAATCCCCGAAGTGAGCGAGGAGTGCACCGGCTTTGTCGGGGCCAAGTCCAGGAACAGCCTGGAGCATCTCCGATTGAATGCGGCGGGGGGTTCGAAACCGTCTGCGAACGAAACGCCTGGGTTGTCGAGTCTCTGACCGGCTGACTTGGTCCGCAGCGGTTAACATCAACCATGCAGTTTCTGCTGGTGCTCTGGATCGAAGGACCGGTTGTCCGAAAATCATGGTCACCGTGATCATCGCGCCCTGAAGGGCTTCTCGGGACATCTTGATGTCCGTCGGAGGCCCTTCGAGGATCAGACAGGTTCGGCGCTCCGACGTCATCAGCCTGTAGGCCTGGCGGAAAAGCCTCCCGTCGATCACGGAAAGAGCGAAATCAAACGTAGTCTTCCGTTCAACCAGCAGTCTTCCATCCACGTCGAAGTCGCCGAGCTTGAGGTGACGAACCTCGACCGAAACGCCTGAAGTTGCGGCCAACGATTCAATGACGCCGGAGGCCCGTTCCCGGTCGTCGGCGACAACAGTGGTTGCTTTTTCTGAATGAAACGTCGGATTCATGCGGAGTTCTCCTCCCCGCAGCGTGGACCGACCATAGAATCGTACCATGCTGTTGATGCGTGCGACATCCGACAAACCATGCAATTCGTTCGACGAATTGCCCAACGAATTGCGTTAGTCTGTCCCCATGCCAACTACGATCCTCCTGGACCCCGGAGTTCTCTCGGACGATCCCGTGCTCGAACTCTACGGCTGGAAGGCGGTGGAGGCCCGGGGCGGCCTGGCAGTTTTGCCTCGTCGCGACGATTGGTTGGAGGCCCTGGGGGCTGGGGTTGAGGCCATCGGTTTGCCGGACAGGGTTGCCGAGGGTGTGTTTTCTCAGGCGGTTGTCCATCTGCAGAAGGGGCGGGCGGCGACCCAAGAGGGTCTGTCGACCGCCTGGAAAAACCTGGCGCCCGGCGGCCGGCTTCTGCTGGTAGGAGGCAACGAACTGGGCATCAAGTCCGCGGTCAAGCGGTTGGCTGTTGAATTGGGTCAGGAGGAAACGCTTTTGGTCAATCGGGCCCGGAGTCGTGTCGTTGCCTACGACCGGACGGTGCACCCGGGGCCGGAGGCTCCAGATTCGGCGGAGGTCGAGGTCGAGAGTGGGGGAGAGGCCTTCACACTTCAAAGCGCCGTCGGAGTTTTTTCGGCCGATCGAATCGATCGGGGTACCCGGCTTCTCCTGGGTCATCTTGACGAGGTCGAATACACGACCCGAATCCTGGACATGGGTTGCGGGATAGGTGTCCTGGGCTTGACGGCGCTCAGGCGGTGGTCTGAGGCAACGGCAGTATTGGCCGATGTCGATCGCAGAGCCGTCGAGGCAGCGACGCGGAATGCCGGCGATCTTGGTCTCTCAGACCGCT
>JAUWTC010000071.1 GCA_030609785.1 Holophagae bacterium | reverse complement strand
GGCTGTTGGCCTCGGTAGGGCCGGACGGTATTTGCAAACTGGCCGATGCCTTCGCCGAGCGCAGGGCCGTCGTTCGTTGTATGGCCTGTGCCGCCGACGGAACCGAAGAGCTCTTCGGTCTGGGTGTCGTCGAAGGGCAGATTGCGACCCGACCCCGAGGCCACCGGGGCTTTGGCTGGGACAGTGTCTTCATCCCTTCAAGCGGCGGGGGCAAAACGTACGCCGAGATGGAGACGCCCGAGAAAAACCGCATCTCCCACCGCCGCTTGGCCCTCGAAGACCTTCGAAGAACGTTGGGCTAGGCCCAGGTGGATTCAACGGCACTTGGTTCTGGAGCGTTATCGCTGGTTGGGGCGCTTCTCTATTTCTTGATTCGTGCGAGAAAGCGCCGTCCAGTCGACCATTACAAGGAGGCGCTTCGCGACCCCTCTGGCCCAAAACAGGGATTCGACCCTGAGGGTGACATGCATGAGGCGTTCGATCGATCGGTTGATAGTATCTCCCGCGGCTTCGATATTGTCAGTGCCATCACCTCGGCGTTCGTTGTTGGTTTGGTCGTATACTTTGCCATAGTGGATTCTGTCACCCGAATAGTCTTCATCATCCTGTTGGTATTGTTGGGTACCATTTGGTTCGTGGGGAAACGGATAGGCAAATGAAAAGAGCGCCCCTCTCGGACGGCGCGTGCCGGGTACGGCTTTCTTCACCGGACAGGTCTTTCGGTCGAGCCGTGGTTGCGAAGAAAGCCTTACCGGGCAACGCTCGGCGACCACCTCAGCGAACGAGTGTCGGCTGGGGGCATTAGGCCGCCGAGGTCGTTTTACGGAGGGGCGGTTCCCCTTCCATTCGAAAAGTCGTTGCCCCTCCGGAAAACGGTCCGAGCGGGGGCGGTCGGCAATTCTGGGTTTTGTGCAAGCCTCGATGCGCCACCGAAGGCCGGGCTTGGGTGCTCGTGCTAACCTCCGCCCGTGCGTGACGAACTGCGATCGAAGAGGGGCGCCGAGATCCGCGGCATGTTTGGCAGAATCGCCCATCGCTACGATCTGCTCAATCGGGTTTTGTCGCTGGGTCAGGACCGCAGCTGGCGTCGGCTTCTTGCTCGGAGGGTAGCGATGGCCGAGCCCCGGCTGACCCTGGATGTCTGCACCGGCACCGGTGATGTCGCCCTGGGTTTCGATCCGGGTTCCGAGACCGTCGGTACCGACTTCTGTCTGCCGATGTTGGCTCTGGCTCGGCGCAAGGCCCTCGATGGGAACCGGTCCCTGCCGCTGTTTGCCGGGGACGCCTTGATGCTGCCGGTGGCTGGGGGCTGTGTCGACGTCGTTACCGTCGCCTTCGGCGTCCGGAATTTCGAGAACCTGGAACAGGGACTGCGGGAACTGATTCGGGTCCTGCGACCGGGCGGCGTGTTGTTGATCCTCGAGTTTTCCAGGCCCTCCGGTTTCTTCGGCCCCCTGATGCGGGGGTGGGTCCGCACCGTTCCGCCCCGCCTTGGCCGGTGGCTCTCCGGCGATTCCGAGGCCTACAACTACCTGCCGCAGTCGGTTGCTGAGTTTCCCCAAGGAGGGCGCATGGTTTGCCTCCTCGAGTCAGTCGGATTGGAAGAGGTTTCTGCGCGGCCCGTTACCGGAGGCGTTGCCTCGGTTTACCAGGGACGAAGGAGTGCCAATGGATGACAGCAAGCTCTTGAAGGGCAGTACCGTCGCCGCCGGAATCAGGGAAGATGTAGCAGGAGAAGTCGAGGCGCTGATTCGTGCCGGGATGCGTCCACGACTCGACGTCGTGCTGGTCGGGGAAGATCCTGCATCCAAGGTCTACGTCGGTTCCAAGGCCAAGACCTGCGGCGAACTCGGCATGATCTCGAAGACCCATATCCTACCGGCTGACACCCCCCAGGCTCAGCTGGAAGCGCTGATCGACACCCTTAACTCGGACGACGAAATCGACGGCATCCTGGTCCAATTGCCCCTTCCCGGAGACCTCGATGTCCACCGAGTTCTCGAACTGATCGATCCACGCAAGGACGTCGATGGCTTCCATACCTCAAACGTCGGCTTGCTGCAGCAGGGGCGGCCCCGGCTCGTTCCCTGCACCCCCTCCGGTGTGATGGAGATGCTGCGGCGAGAGAAGATCGAGATCCAGGGCAAGAGGGCCGTCGTCGTCGGTCGCTCGGACATCGTCGGCAAACCGATGGCCATGCTGCTGTTGCACGCCCACGCGACCGTCACCGTCTGTCATTCCAGAACCCGGGATCTCGCAGGCGTCACCCGTGAAGCCGACATCTTGATCGCCGCCGTGGGTGTCCTCGGCCTGCTGGGCGCCGACCACGTACGAGAGGGCGCCATCGTCGTCGACGTTGGCATGCACCGCGTCACGGACCGGGCGACGGTCGAACGGCTGTACTCCGGCAACGCCAAGAAGATGGCCGCTTTCCAAAAGCGAGGCGCCGTGCTCTCGGGCGACGTCGATTTCGAAGCCGTCGCCCCCAAGGCCGGCCGGATCACTCCCGTTCCCGGGGGCGTCGGGCCTCTGACCATCGCCATGCTGATGGCCAATACCGTGCGGGCGGCACGGCTGCGACGGCAGGGACAGGAAGACCAGTGAACCGCAAAGACGCGAAGAGCGCAAAGGAAGTGCAAAGAGAGCAGCCACAAAAAGGCACGAAGAGGCACAAAAAGGGAAGGCAGATGAACTGCTGGGACTACATTTTGGAGCGCGGGGCTCCTGCCCCGCATCGTGACGCTCGGCCATTGCAGGCAGCGGAGCTTTTAGCTCGCAGCTGGACAGGCCTTTTTCCTGACCCCTGTTCCCTGATCCCTGATCCCTTGCTTCGAATCTTCGTTGCGGGCCGAGGACCCGTTGCGCATGTCTGAACGACCGTGTTCCGTAGGCCTGACCGGAGGCCTGGCTTCGGGCAAATCCACCGTCGCTGATCTGTTGAGGCAGCGCGGTGTGCCCGTCCTTGATGCCGATTCCGTTGTGCACAATCTCTATGAACCCGGGGGGGAGGGCGTCGCTCTGGTGGCAGATCTCTTCGGGGACGGTGTGCTCAAGCCCGATCAGTCGGTCGATCGCAAGACCCTTGGGGCGCGGGTCCTGGGCGACGCCGAGGCCCTCGAGAGCCTCAACCGGGCGATCCACCCAGTGGTCCGCGACGAGATCGGCCGATGGCTCGACGCCATCGAGCAGCCTATTGCTGTCGTCGAGGCCGCTCTGCTGGTCGAAACCGGCTCGTGGAGGACCTACGATCTGCTGATGGTCGTCTCGTGTACCCCTGAGCAGCAGCTCGAACGAGCTTTCAAAAGGGGTATTGGTCCTTTGCGAGCCCGGGCCCTACTCGGCGCCCAGGCGCCGATTGACAAAAAGATCGCCCTGGCCGACGTCGTCGTCGACAACAGCGGCACCCCCGAACAGCTCGAGCGCGAACTGGAGCGGGCCTGGGCCGAGGTGGTGGAGAGGTGTCAGCGAACAGCAGTTAGCGAGTAGCCGGGGTCCTTGGCGAGAGCCTGGCGTGACGCCGAAAACCAGGAGTGCCCCCTTTCCGACGGTGCCTGTCTTCCGCGACTCCGGAAACCCGGAGCGCCTTTCCCGACGGGGCGTGCCCCACACAGCCTTTCCCGCGACGACCCCGAAATCGGGAGGACTGCCGGAGGGAAGAAGCTGTGTACGGCACTCCCTGTTGGAGAGAGGAAGCCGCGTGGCTTGGGGGGTTTCGTTTGACGCTGACACTGAAAAGGTCTATATTCAGACTGAAAAAGGACCGTTTACAACGAGGTGACACCATGAAACCGCTGAGCGTTTCCAAAGACATCATTCCACTGGGTCAGTTCAAGGCTCAAGCCGCAAGCATTATCGAGGATCTTCGCACTCGAGGGAACCAGCTGGTGATTACGCAGAACGGGCGGCCCGCCTGTGTGGTCATGTCACCCGCAGAGTTCGACATCATGAGGGAGCGGCAGGCATTTCTCGAGGCAGTGGCCCACGGGATGGCTGACGTGGAGGCCGGACGAGTCGTCAGCGACGAGGAACTGGGCACACACCTCGATGACGAGTTTGGGCCTCTGGAGACGGAATGAGGCTGCGTTGGTCACGGCAGGCACAACAGGATCTGCTGGAGATCGGCCGCTACATCGCCAAAGACAACCCCACTGCGGCACGAAGATGGGTCGAGCGTCTTCGACAAAAGGCACGACATGCCGCAGAGTTTCCGAATGCCGGTCGTGTCGTTCCGGAGTACTCGCGGGCCGAACTCCGAGAGGTCCTGCTGCGAACGTATCGAATCGTCTACCGCGTGTGTGACGATGGGATTGAGATCCTGACAGTGTTTGAAGGTCACAGGCTGTTCCCCGAGGAAGTCACCCCGTGATTCCCTCTTCAGTCACCCTTCTGAGAATGCTCCTCTTGGTGGCGTTCTCCGCCTTGCTTCTGGCCTCATATCTTTTTGAGCGGTCGGGGCCTCGATACCGGCGGTGGTTCACGACATCGTTCACCATTTTGGCTCTCGCCTCCGTCGCCGGGTATTTCAACTTCGGTCAATTCCGGTCCGACGGTGGTTTCGTCAACCCATGGGAACACTTCCACTTTTTCCTGGGGTCAAAGTACCTGCCCGAAGTTGGATATGACGGTCTCTATGTTGCCACCTTGACTGCCATCAACGACCGGTATCCCGGAGCCATTGTCGACACCGAGGTCCGAGATCTCATGACGTTCGACATGAACACGGCCATCCTCTATTTCGATCAGCGAGAGGCCATCAAGTCCCGGTTCACACAGGAGCGGTGGGCGGAGTTCGACAGGGATGTCCAGCTCTTGAGCTCCAATTATCAGTTGCCGATGGCCGATATCCTGCAGGACCACGGAAATACCGGTTCTCCTGCATGGGCCATGGCTGCCCGGATCTTCACGGGGCCTTTTTCGGCCGGACCGAAGGTGCTGACTGCAATCTCAGTCCTGGACTCGATTCTGTTGTTGGTGATGTTCGGTGCTGTCTGGAGGGCCTTCGGTTATCGGGGAATGTGCATCGGACTGATTGTCGCCATGCTGACGCCGCGTGGTTATCTCTTTCTTGGGGGGAGCATTCTCCGGTTGGATTGGCTCTTTGCGCTGGGAATGGCTATGAGTTTCTTGAAGCTCAAACGGTACAAGACATCCGGGGCATTCCTGGCATGGGCGATTGCGAGCAAGCCGTTCTGCGCGCTCTTTGCCGTTGCGTTGGGTTTCAGGTTCCTGTGGGCTGCCTGGAAGGCCCGAAAGATCGTGAGAGACCATGCGGCCTTCGTGCTGTCGTCGGTTGTGGCTCTGATATTGATCGTTGTCCTGTCCTCGGTAACCTTCGGGGGGCTCGAGATTTGGACGGACTATGGGCAACGAATAGCGGCCAACTTGAGTGAAGGACACTACAACGACAATCACTCGTTCAACGACGTGTGGCTCCAGTTTTCCAACGACTGGAAGAACGCCCTGTTTGACTGGGTGCCGGAGGTCCACGCTGCAAGCCTTCGTGATGCGAGAGAAAAGAGGCGCCACCCGTCGTTTGTCGTGGCGAGGGCGCTCCTTGTGTTTCTCTTGCTGGCCGTCACGACCCGCCATGACGATGACGTCTTTGCGTTTTCGATGGGGGCATTTTGTGTCTTCGTCGTTTTCGTCACAAACACCTACTACTGGCAAATGCTCTGTTTTCCAGCGATAGCCTTCGCCCAGCGCTATCGCAATGACATGCGGTCTTTCCTCTACCTTCTCTATCTCAGCGTGTTTCTCGCTGGATCGTACCTCTTCATCCATGCCGGAGCCGACGCCGCCCGGCATCTTCAAGGGTATTTCGGGAGCATCAGGCTCTTCGTCTTGTGTCTGCTGATGGTTGCGGTTGAGGCCGCATGGGCGTTGAAGGCCAAAAAAGGCCAAGGGATAAATCCAGCGTAAACTACTTCTATGCTACGGCGCATCCTGCACTGCGACATGGATTGTTTTTTCGTCGCGGTGCATGTGCGCGACGACCCTGCCCTGCGCGGCAAGCCCGTGGTGGTGGGCGGCGATCCATCGGGGCGTGGGGTGGTGGCCGCCGCCTCCTACGAGGCGCGCGCCTTCGGCGTGCACTCAGCCATGCCCTCGGCCCAGGCCCAACGCCTGTGCCCAGAGCTGATCTTCTTGCGTTCGGACTTCGGCCGCTACCGGTCAGAATCAGAAAAGATCTTCGATATCTACCGTCAGTTCACGCCCCTGATCCAGCCCCTCTCGATCGACGAGGCATACCTCGATGTCAGTGAGCACCTGGGTTCCTACGGTTCCGCCACCGCCATCGCCGAGACGATCCGCCGTTGCGTCCGCGAGGAACGCGGTCTTACGGTGAGCGTCGGCGTGGCCCCCAACAAGCTGGTGGCCAAGATCGCCTCTGATCAGGACAAGCCCGACGGCCTGACCGTGGTGAGGCCCCACCAGGTGGTCGAATTTCTCGCGCCGCTGCCGGTCCGGCGAATCCATGGCGTCGGCCCGGCCTCGGCACGCAAGCTGGGCGAGATGGGCATCACGACGGTGGCCGAACTCGCCTCCACACCGCTGGATCTCCTGCTCTTTCGCTTCGGTCACTGGGGGCGCACCCTGTGGGAGTACGCCAACGGCCTCGACGAACGTGAGGTCAAGACCGACAGGAAACGCAAGAGCATCGGCACCGAGCGTACCTTCCGCCACAACGTGCGGGACATCGAGGAGATGGATCAGATTCTGCGGAAAATGACCGCTGAAATCGTGGCGGGGCTCGAGAAACGAAAAATCGCGGCTTGCACGATCACCGTCAAGGTCCGGTATCCCGATTTCAAGACAATCACCCGTGCCCACAGTTTCGACGGCCCCACGACCTCGGCGGAACGCATCGAGAACTGCGCCAAAGACCTCCTGCGCCGAACCGAGGCGGCCAAGCACTCGGTGCGCCTGCTCGGTCTCAGTGCCGAAGGCCTGGTCCCTTCCAATCTGAAACAGCTGACCCTCTTCGATCGCACGGCAGAGTTCGATGAGGACCTCCCCAGCGCGGCCGAGCCCATCGCAGAGTACGGGGGCGAGGATCAGGGGTCGTAGGAGGGCCGAAGATCCTGCCTTTCCCGTCATCCAATAGCGGCGACGAATCTCGGTCTCTACGTAGCCGCACTGTTCATGGTGTTTTAAAATAGCGCCGGGATATCCCGGCGCTTTTTGATTTTGTATGGTGCCGAAGGCCGGACTCGAACCGGCACGGATCGCTCCACACGGCCCTCAACCGTGCGCGTCTACCAATTCCGCCACTTCGGCATAATATTCACTTCTATATACCAACGCTCAGCCGTTCAACCCTGATCGGCGGGATTTTCCGGTGCGCCCTCGGCGTCGCCGGTATCCGCTGCCTCAGGCACAACGGTGAGATCGTCCGCGGGTGCATCTGCAGGGCTGTCCATCACCGATCCGTCGGAGCCGCCGGTCTCAACCTCAACCGCTGCGATGGGCGCCGCCTCCTGGACATTTTCCATCACTGATTTTCGGGCCTTGCCCGAGAGGATGGCCAAAGTCATCGAGAGGACGACGAACAGTACAAAAGAAATGGTCGTCATTCGGTGCATGATGTTGGATGCGCTCCGCGGGCCGAAGCTCGCTTGCGAGCCGCCGCCGCCGAAGGCTCCGGCCAGATCGGCGCCTTTGCCCTGCTGCAAAAGGACAACCATGACCAGGAACAGGCACACCAGAATGTAGATGATGACTAAGATAATTCCCACGATTAATCTCCACCGGCACAGTCGGCCGAAGCGCGAATAATAGCCGAAAACGAGCCGACGTCAAGGCTGGCCCCGCCGATCAAGCCCCCGTCGACGTCCGGCATGCCGACCAGTTCGGCGGCGTTGCCGGGTTTCATTGACCCTCCGTAGAGGATTCGCAGGGCCCCGGCGTCTGATGAAAAGAAGCCCTCGAGCCGGCGGCGCAAGAAGGCGTGAGCCTCCTGGGCCTGGTCGGCGGTGGCAGTCCGCCCGGTGCCGATGGCCCAGACGGGCTCGTAGGCGACGACCAGTTTGGTGGGGTCAAGATCAGCCATGCCGGCGGTCTGAGCCTCCAGGATTGAGAGCATCTGCTCAGCCTCACGTTGCTCCAGGGTTTCCCCAACACAGTAGATGACCGTAAGACCCGCTTCCTGGGCCGCCTTGGCCCGACGGGCGGTGGTGATGTCGCTTTCGCCGAACAGGGTGCGGCGCTCGGAGTGCCCGACGATCACCCACTCGACGCCCAGTTCAACCAGCATGGCAGGCGCCACCTCGGCGGTGAAGGCTCCGGAGTTCTCCCAATGGCAGTTCTGTGCGCCGAGACCGATGTTCGATCCGGTCAAAAGCATCGCGGCGTGTGGCAGGGAGGTGAAGGGCGGACAGACGACGGCATCGACGTCGCCGCCGAGATCCTCGGCCAACAGGCCCTCGATCAAGCCTGAGGTCGCTGCCACATTCTGATGCATCTTCCAGTTGCCCGCGATCAGGGGTCGTCGTTGGGTCATCGGGTCATTCCTCCAGGGCAGTCAGGGCGGGCAGAGGCTCGCCGGTGATGTATTGCAGGGATGCTCCCCCACCGGTGGAGATGTGGGACATGCGGTCTTCGACGCCGGCTTTTTTCACGGCCATGACCGATTCCCCGCCGCCGACAACGGTGAAGCCTGGACATTCGGCCATCGCATGGGCGACGGCCAGGGTGCCGGTCGCGAAATCGTCGACTTCGAATACCCCCATGGGGCCATTCCAGAAGACGGTCTGTGCGTCCGCAAGGGCCTCGGTGTAGCGCATTCGGCTTTCGGGACCGAGGTCGACGATCAGCAGGTCGGAGGGCACCGCCTCGGCCGCAACCACTTCGATACGGCTCGCTCCGCTGATGGTATCGGCGGCGACGACGTCGGTGGGCAGCAGCAGTTCGACGCCCAGGACATCGGCCCGATCCATCACGGCGCGAGCAGTGT
>JAUWTC010000323.1 GCA_030609785.1 Holophagae bacterium | reverse complement strand
CCAAAATTGTTATCCACGGACTGCTGCCGGTTTAACCGGCAAGACGCATCAGGCAATTTCGTGCCTTATGTTCCGCATCACCTCCCGAAAAATATTTGAAATCAAAGAACTTATCGTGAATAAATGTCATCACAGCATAAAAGGTAGCATCGAATAATTCGATTGTCAAGCCTTCAAAGCCAAAGCCGACTTCAATTCGAGACGAAGTATGGCGGGGAAAGCTCCCATCCGTCAAGAGGGCGCTTTGCTGAGCCAAATCCGTATTCCGCCCGGTCCGCCCTGTTCAAGATCAGCCGTCGCGGCGATCAGATCACCCCGGCCGTCTCCGTCGACGTCAACGATCCGAAGGTCATAGGCCCTACTCTTGACCTGTGCCAACTCCTCCGACGAATTGAGGTAATAGGAACCATCTTCCGTCTGGATCCAGACCTCGATACCGCCCTTCTTGCGCGACGCGGCCAGATCCTCGAGGCCGTCACCATTGAGGTCGCCGGCTGCCAGACGAAAGTAGTAGTTGTACCTCTGATCATCGTAGAAAATCGTCGTATAGCTGATTTCGGACCAGTCGGGCTTGAGAGGGTCATACCGGACGATCCCGGCGCGGGCCTGCTGCCTCCCCTCAAATCGCATGAACTGCTCGAAGGCGGCATAGAGGACCGGCGGTTGATCCCCGGAGGCCGCAACGGGCGCCACCCCAAAATGGAAGGAATTGCCCAACATGTGACGCTCATCGAGCGTCGACCAGCGATCGTCAACCCGATTAAAAAAGACGATGGCCCGCCACGCAGAGGTGTTCGACGCGAGGATGAGGTCCTGACGGCCGTCGCCATCCATGTCGGCCGATCTCAATATGTCGCCGATCACGAGTTGGGTGGGATAGTCTGGGTCCAACCTCCATCCAGATTCCGTATTTCGGACAATCCAGATCGTCGGCGTGCCCTTGACGCGCTTTGACTGACCGAGGTCCAGATCCAACTCTGCGAGAAACGCGACATCGAGGCGGCCGTCGCCGTCAAAATCCGCCACCGTGGTCGCACGGGACGTTATTCGAGGATCCGGTGACGGCAGTTTCTTGAACCTGCGGAACTCGTTATTCTCTGATCCGTAGAGGATGTACTGGTTCTTGAAGTGGACGGCCAGCACGATGTCGAGAAAGCCGTCCTGGTCGAAATCTCCGACCTTGACGTCACCGTAATCGAAGCCGACCTCGGGGTTCCATTTGACGTCACTCCAATAACTGAAACCACCTTTTCCGTCGCTCAGGTAAATCGTCGGGTGGTGGGTCTTACCCAATCGGGGCGGCGGAAGAACCAGGTCGTCGAACCCATCGCCGTTCATGTCGGCCATGTCGAAACCCATCTGCCACATTCCCCTCGAGGGCAAACCCTTCCCGGCTTTGACGAAATCGACGGCCCTGATGGTCGAAGGCGGAACAATGGGCAACCCGAAATCCAAAAACTCGCCGGCGCCGAACTTATCGTCGTACTCCCGCTTGATCAACAACTTGACTTCAGCGACCTGGCGTTCCATCCACATCTGATGCAGCGCCGACTCCGGATCCTCCGGAGGCAGCCCTTTCAACCAGATGTACTCGCCCTCTTCCTTGACGATCTCCATCTTGAAGTGCACCGCGGTATGGGGATAGGCAAAATGCTCATCGATCGGCACGACCTTGCGCTTGAGGAGCTTGATGGGAGTCAGCCACTGTTCCAGGATCTCCTCCCAGTTCTTCGGCCTCACCTTGGGGCGAGCCTCAACCGGCTGGGCGCCCTCGACCTCCTCCACAGTCGTATCACTGGACTGAGGCTTCTGTTGGCCCGCTTTGATCTGGGCCTCGAGATCTCCCGGAAGCCCGGGAATCTCTCGAGGCTGTTGTGCCTCACCGCTGAGCGGAGACAACAGACAGGCCATGACTGTAGGCAGAACCCACCTGAAAACGAATTTTTTCATCAGAAAACCTCCTGCCGATTCACACTGGTCGCCGATCGGCCCAAGCCCAACCAAGCAACTGTCATGCCAAATCAGTGCCGGCCCTCCTCTTCTCGCCAGGCCGATCCATTTGACTCCTGCGTGCCTTCGACATATATTAGTCGCTGGAAGACGTGTGTCCCGCCAACGGAGACGGGATCTTACAGGAGCGTAGGAGAAGCGGCAAATAGTGCAGTCATCAACTCGACCTTCGGCAGTGAGCACCCAAGACATAGGGGTTCGTCTGCGCCGAATTCGGCGAGAACACCGGCTGACCCAGGCAGACCTGGCACGCCAGATTGGCATTCAGCAGTCTGATCTCTCCCGCATGGAAAAGGGCGAGTATCGGGTTTCGCTGGACAACCTCTTCAAGATCCTCGCCGTTTTCGACATCAAGATGGCGGACTTTTTCGGCGACACCACAGCCGCGCAAGACGCAAGCGCCTCACGGCCGCTGGCCAGGGAAGACATGCAGATCCTCCAGATGCTTCGCCGCCTCAGCCCCGAGGGACGGCAGGAAGCGATGGGGTTCCTGGAATTCAAGGTTCGCCGTGAACAGACGGACCGCAGGGCGGTAGAGAACCGCCGCGGCGAGAGCGAGACCGGATGATGGTCGAGCGGTACGACCGCTTGCTCAATGAAGCCCAGGAGGCGTTTGCCTCGGGCGATCTCCAATCGGCGCTCGAACATTTCGAAGCCGCCCAGGAGTTGGCATCGGATCAGCGCGACGTCGATCGGGCCGACCGTGCCGCATGCAACGCCTGCTTCGTCAGGATTGAACTGGGACAGGCCGAAGAGCAGATTCCTCGCCTCCGACGGCTGTGCATGGGAACGTTCCACCCGCGAAACCGGTGCACCGCTGCCTACAACTTAGCCGCCGCCTACCTCAACCTCGAAGACTTCGACAACGCGATGGAGTGGGCCGATCGCTCGGGAGAATTGGCCGGAAACGTCGACGAGCCCTCACTGACCGCCGGTGTGCACAACCAACAGGCATCGCTGGCCCTGCGTTTTTCGCGTTTCGAGGACGCCGAGAACGGCTTCAACCTGGCGCTTGGCGCGATGGAGAGCCTCGGCGAGAAATTCCAGGCGGCCAACAGGGCGACCGTACTGGGTAACCTCGGCTACGCACTGATGTGCACTGACCGTCTCGAAGAGGGTCTCCGCCTCTGCGAGCAGGCTCGTGCCTCCCTCGACGAACTGTCGGCCGACCACCTGATTTACGAGAATCTTCAGGACCTCTGCTACGGATATATTCTGGACGACCAGCTCGAGCGGGCCCATGCCGCCGGTGAGAGGGCCCTGACCCTCGCCGAACACTATGACGATAACCAAGTGATGAAGAACTGCCTGTTCCTCCTGGCTGAAGTCGCGGTACGACGCGGCGACACATTCAGGGGACGCCGCTATCTGCGGGAATTGGCTGAATTCTATCCCGAGATCGGAATGAATGAGGAGATCATCGACGTCTTCCTCATGACCGATCTCACAAATGTCGTGAATTTGAGGGGTTGATCATGCGACGACTGATCTTCGCACTAGCCCTGGTGGTCCTTGTCGGCAGTGCCGGTTTCGCCCAGGCGGATCCAATGGTGCTGACGTCTGAAGGCCACCTCTACAAGGTGTGGGTTGCCGATGAGGGCCTGGTCCTCAACCATTCCGGCCCCGATATCGATACCGAAGAGGCTCTCGTGCCTCAGACCGCAGGCTTGAGCCTGGATGGGATCGTGCTGGTAGTCGACGAAGCTACGGCAACACCCTTTGTCATCTGGACCGATTCTTCAGGCGGCCTCTCATCCGTCCGCCTGGCCGCGCTTGTCGATGGAGCGTGGTTCGGACCGGCCGTTCTCGGCGGTGAGGACGGCACAACGATCTCCAACCCCGACGCCCTGATCCACACCGTAACCACAGTCATCGAAGGCGACGGAGAGACCGAACCTGAAATTCTCGAGACCACCTTCCTCCACACAGTGTGGTGGCGCCACGACAACGTCACGGCCCTGGGACATGCGATCTACATGCCCATTCCGCTGGACTCCGATGGTATTCCCCTGCTGGACGATGCCCAGGCCTATGACCTTGAGAACCTCCTGCCCTACGGTTTCGGTTGCGACGACAATCCTGACGTTGCCGGCCTGACATCGGCCAGATTCTTCATCGGCGAAGGCGGCCTCCCGCAACTGTTCACCCCGGACTTTGCAGATTGCGTCTTCCACCTGT
>JAUWTC010000367.1 GCA_030609785.1 Holophagae bacterium | reverse complement strand
TTGGTCGTTGCGGTCGCAGTCCTCGATGGCAACGGAAGGACGGTGGAGCCGAGGTTGATGCGACTGTCGATCGCCATCCCCTCGGATCGTTACCAACCGGATGCCGTCGCTGCGCAGACCCTCGACTTGTTGATGGCTCCTGACACGCGCCGCGTCGCCATCGGCATCCGGGACGAGGCCTCGGGCCTGACCTCGACCGCCGCGTTGGATCTGAGCCCCGTCGAGGTGCCCACGGAGGAGGACTCGAAATAGGAGAATAGGCTGGTTGGATGAATTGGATCCGTGTCCTCCTCATAAACTCCAGCAACGGTTGCCCAAAACCAACCCATCCGCGCGAAGCGCTCTACCTCGGAGTGAGGCCTGGATTGGTCTGGGATTCCATTGGAAAACCGACATTTCCGAATGACCAATACGGGCCTCAGTCCGAGGTCTGCGACCGCGATGCCAGGCCCGGGAACCACCTACTCAAACACGGGATCGCGGACCGGGTACGAGATGATGGTGATCAAGTCGTCTTGTGACGTGACGGTCGGATCGCTGACGTAGCTCTCCCAGGGGTCGCCGGCCGGTTCGAACCCGTGGGCGCCCATAAAGGCCATCACCTTCCGATAACTTCCGGAGATCCCGGCATAGGGTCCCACGTGGACGGCCTGGACGACCCGCCCCGGTGGTGTGGCGCCCCGCTGCACGGGGGATTTCTCCAACTGCGCCTCGGTGATGTCACCGGAATAGGGAATGCCGGCGTCGAAGATGAAGCCTGCCTCACCCCAGGACCGGGCGAAGGCCAGAGGGGCCCCGGCTTGTTTGAGGCCCATTTTCTGCATCACGCCGGCGATCGTGCCGTAAGCATCGTCGAGGGCTCGGCCGATCGACGCTGCGTCGGCCTCGGCCTGGCCGTGTACGAAGAGAATAGGGGCGGCCACACGCTGATCGACCGTAATGTCCATCACGGACCAGTCGGCGTTGGGGAGGGCCTCGGCGATCTCTTTGAACTTGCTGAGGCCGTGCTCATAGTTGCCCCCGACCCAGGAATCGAGCATCAGGCCTTGATACCGATCGATAAGATTCCAGCCGAAATCGGTGTCGAAACTCCAGGTGATTCGGGTCCCGCTTTCGGTGTCTTCGATGTCGAATGAGGTCTCGGCGAATCCCTCACCTGAGAAATCATCACGAATTTCAACTCGCTCGAATGGCGTCGAGGCGGTGATCTCCTGGCTGCCGGCGCCGACCTGGGGGTGGTCCGAAACCCATGACATCTTCGCCCCCGGGCCGAAGGCCGGCCCCTCGTAGGTGTAGCGGGCCTCCGGGTCCATCTCGAACCATGGCGACCACCGATTGAACAGGGCGAAACCGTTGACCAGGGCGAAGACCGTTGCCGGCGGGGCGTCAATCATCGTCGACCGCTCGATATGAACGGTCGAGGGCAGCAATACGCCGACGACGACGGCCAGGACGACAAGGATGAACAGGGTGATGAGGGTGATTTTGAGGATTTTCATGGTGGGTATCGTGCCATAGTTTCCGAAGGTGGGGCAAACTGTTTAAATCTTTCCCTTCGGATCCGGCCCCGCAGGGTCCGGCGTACACTGGCCGCGACGGAGGTCTCTATGCGTTTCTTGGTACTCATCGTGTCCCTGTTGGCATCCTTCCCGATTATTGCGGCAGAGGAGGCTCTCAAAAGGCCGACGCTGGAGGCGCTCTTTGGCGAGGGGGCGCTGACCCTTGAGAGTCCTTCGGGCATGATGTGGATGCCGGGGGGCGATGAAATCCTCTACCGTGCGACCGACGGAGAAGACGAGGTCCTGTGGCTGGAGGATGTTGCCGACGGGGACAGACGGCGCGTCGTTTCGTGGTCTGAAATGACCGAGGCCCTGAATGAGCAGCGACCGAATTTTCAGCGGCGGTCCCTGGGAGACGTCAATGCGGCCTCCTCTTCACGGCTGGCGCCGATCGTGTCACCAGATGGCCTGACCCTGGTCGGGTCTTCAGCCGGTGACCTCTTCCGCTTGGATTTGCACACTGGGACGGCACGATTTCTGACGGGTGACGTCGAGCCTGAGTTCTACCCGACGTTCAGCCCGGACGGCTCGCGGTTGGCCTTCGTGCGCTCTGGGGACCTCTATTGGATGGATGTGGCGACGGGTGTCGTGCACAGGGTGACGGACCGCCAGGATCGGGACACGATCACACACGGCATCGCGGCCTGGGTTTATGAGGAGGAACTGGGGCTGGAGCGATCCTTCTGGTGGTCGCCGGACGGCTCGCGATTGGCCTTTCTTCAATTTGACAGCTCCGGGGTCGATGTCGTGCCGATCGCGGACGCCTCGATGCCCATTCCAGGACTCGAGAAGCAGCGTTATCCCAAGGCGGGACGGCCCAATCCTGTGGCCCGATTGGGCGTCGTCGGCGTTGAGGGTGGCGATCCGGTCTGGCTTGCTGTTGGCGACGAGGATCAGTACCTGCCCCGTGCCGGGTGGACACCGGCCGGTGAGGTGTGGTTTCAACGTCTCAACCGGGACCAGACCATGGTCGAACTGTTGGTAGCCGATCCCTGCAACGGCGGGAGCAGGGTCCTGATGGTCGACCGGGACGAGGCATGGGTCAATATCGGGGATGATCTGCACTTCCTGTCCGACGGGCGGTTTCTCTGGACCTCCGAGCGGGATGGATGGAATCACCTCTACCTGTATACCTCGGAAGGAACGCTCGAGAAGCAACTGACCGACGGCCAATGGCAGGTCGACGGTGTGGCCGGATTCGACGAGAGCGAATCTACGGTGTTCTTCCGTGCCAATGCCGAAGACCTTCGCCAGTGGCACCTCTACGCACTCAATATCCGAACCGGGGAACGCCGGCATCTGGGTCGTGATGGCGGCAGTCACAGCGCGCGTCTGGCGCCGGACGGACAGTATCTGATCGACACGTGGTCGTCCCTTGACACGCCGCCTCGGGCCGATCTGGTGAAGACCGCCGACGGAACGGTCGTCCGCGAGCTGTGGCGCTCGGGCGCCGAACTGGAGGACTGGGACCTCTTGCCGGTGGAAGCGGGAGCGATCACAACCGAAGACGGCATCGAATTGCACACCCAGCTGATCCGGCCGCGTGATTTTGACTCGGCCAAGAAATACCCGGTGGTGCTCTACGTCTACGGCGGCCCACACTCGCAGCTGACGGCTGACCGGTGGGGCGGTTCGATCCACCACACCTACCGTGTCTTTGCCGAAATGGGTATCGGGGTCTTTCTGGTGGACAACCGGGGCACCTGGGGTCGGGGCCATGCCTTTGAAACTGCGGTCCATCGCCGCCTGGGTCAGTTGGAGGTCGCCGATCAGTTGGCGGCGGCTCGGTGGCTGAAAGAGCAACCCTGGGTGGATGGGGATCGGGTGGCGGTGTACGGCGGCAGCTACGGCGGCACCATGACCCTGATGTTGATGCTCAAGGCGCCTGAGATGTTCAGGGCGGGCATCGCCTATGCTCCCGTAACCGACTGGCGCCTCTACGACTCGGCCTACACCGAGCGCTACATGGACACGCCCGAGGACAATCCTGAGGGTTATGACGAAGGCGCCCCTTTGACCTTCGCCGATCAGCTCGAGGGGTCACTGTTGATCGTTCACGGCTCGAGAGACAACAACGTCCACCTGCAGAACACCCTTCAGATGGTCGCGGCCCTGGCCGGGGCCGACAAGGACTTCGAGCTGATGATCTACCCCAAGACCCGGCACGGCGTTCG
>JAUWTC010000343.1 GCA_030609785.1 Holophagae bacterium | reverse complement strand
GACGGCGGCTCGACGACGGCGAACGGCGCCAGAACTTTTCGGGCGACCGACCAGGGCGTTGATCTTGGGCACCAGCTGCTCTCGGAGGAAGGCTCGCGCAGCCTCCGGCGACTCCATTTGCGAGGCCTTTGTGACGTAGTCGGAGGCTCCACGAAACAGAGACTCCACGGTCGCCACGCCCCCCTGCCGGGTCAAATTGCTCAACATCACAACCTTGATGCCCGGGAAATCGGCTCTGACTCGCGACAACGTCTCAAGCCCATCCATTTCCGGCATGTCGACATCCAGGGTGATCAGGTCCGGTTTCAAACGGGGGATTTTTGCCAACGCAATACGCCCATTCGCTGCAGACCCCACGACCTCGATGCTCTCTTCATCATCGAGGATTTCTGAGATGATCCTCCGCGCCACGACCGAATCGTCGACGACAAGAACGCGGGCAGGACGAGGGGCGCTCATCAGCCCGGGTCGGCCTCGACGCCCAGCAGCATCAACTTCTCCAGCAGCATTTCCTTGTTGAACGGCTTCATGATGTACTCGTCGGCCCCGGCCTCCAGCGCTTCGGACATTCGAGCGACCTCGGTTTCGGTCGTCACCATCACCAGGCGTAGGTCGGCAAAACAGGACTCCTTCCGAACCTCACAGACAAATTCATAACCGCTCATTTGTGGCATGTTCCAATCGACCAACGCCAGATCAAACAACTCTCCGGCGTTGAGTATCTCGAGAGCTCGGCCCCCGTCCTCGGCTCCCTCAACTTCATATCCCAGTTCGTCCAGGATGCCGCTGAGAATGGTCCGCATGGCCCGAGAATCGTCGATCACCAATGCCTTCTTGGTCATGAGCGACTGACCTCCTTCATTCCGAGATCGCGACGGCATAATCGACGTCCAAATCCAAAAGAAGCCGGCCTTCGAGCTTGAAGGCGCCCCGAATCAACCGGCGTGCTTCCCCCTGAAGGGTGTCCGGAGGATCTTCGTGCGCCTCCCGGTCAACTTCGACAACATCGCCAGCTCGGTCAACGATCAGACTTAAAAGTCCCTGATCATCACTCAAGATCACGTGCATCGTGTCACCATCGGCCGACCCCACCGCACCGACGTCAAACCTCAGGCCCATGTCGATTGCGGTAACGATGTGCCCTCGAAGGTTGATCAATCCCTTGACGTGGGCCGGCGCCAAAGGGACCGGAGTGATCGAACTATGGCTCAGCACTTCCTGAACCCTCGAAACCTCGATCCCGATGAAGAGCTCTCCTACCCAGAAGGTACAATACCGGAGCATCTCAACGCCCTCCCGACGAGGGCTTCAGGCCCCGCTCGAAAAAACCAGGGTCCGACAGACGGATCAGACCTCTGAGGTCGATAATCTCCGTCACACGTTCCTCAACGACCACGCACGTCTCGATACCCTCCCGGCTCGCCGGCCGGGTGACTTTCATGCTTTGGTCGATGATGTCGAGGATTCGATAGACGATCAAGCCGATCCTCAACCCGTCCACGGTGCACACCACAACCTGAAGAGAATCGAGGTCAGGGTCATCCGTGATCTTCCGCACCTTGGTACGCCGTTCCGGAAGGGTCTGGTCGACCCACACCAACTGCAAGATCTCGTCCCGGTACTGAACCACCGGCAGGTCCGCGACGCTCTCGATTTTCGATGCCGGGATGAACTCCAACCTGTCGACGTCCGAGAAATCTACGGCCATCCTTTCGTCTGCCGGGCCCATCAGGTACAACAGCGTTCGTCGCTCGCCGGTATCGGCAATCGCGGGTTCCTCATCCGGCGCCTGGTGGGTTCGCGCTTCAGACACGACACCGGCCTTGAGTCCGAGACGCAAAACATCCAGGATCAACGCCACAGCACCCTCACCCAGAATCGTCGAGCCTGCATACGGCAATGCTTCGATCAATCGACCCAACGGCTTGACGACGATTTCCTGGCTATCCTCGATCTTGTCGACGATCAGGCCGAACCGACGATCATCCCCCTGGAGTACTACGATATTGACCGAGCCGTCCCCGGGCTCCCTTGAGTCCGCGAGGCCCAACTCCTCATCCAGGTACAAAAGCGGCAGCAAGTGACCTCTGAGGCGGTAGACCGGAACCCCATTCAGGTCTTCAATGCCGAGGCCGCCGGACTCTCCGTCGAACCGCACCAACTCGACCACACTCAGCTGGGGTATAGCGAACCGCTGGCCCCGTATCGCGACCAGCAAAACCGGGATGATTGCCAGAGTCAGCGGGATTTTCAACCGGAACGAGGTCGACTGGCCCGGATCACTGTGAATCTCGACCGAACCGCCGATGGCCTCAATATTGTTCCGGACGATATCCAGCCCAACACCCCGGCCGGAAACGTTGGTTACGCGCCTGGCCGTCGAAAAGCCCGGCTGGAAGATCAGGCCTCGAATCTGTTTCGGATCCAGACTCCCGGCCTCCGCTTCCGAGACCAACCCCGCCTCCAGGCCCCGCTTGAGCACCGCCTCGTGGTCGATGCCGCCTCCGTCGTCACTGACCTCAATCAGGACGTTCCCTCCTTCGTGGTGAGCCTTCAAACGAAGAATCCCGGTCGGCGATTTTCCCCTCTCCCTCCTGAGGTCGGGTTTCTCGATGCCGTGGTCCAACGAATTGCGAACCAGATGGAGGAGGGACCCCTGGATCGCCTCGATGACCGCCTTGTCCAATTCGGTGTCCTGACCTTCCATCTGGATGTCTACCTTCTTGCCGAACTGCTGGGACAAATCCCGAACAAAACGCGGGAGCTTCTTCCAGAGAAGACTGATCGGCTGCATCCGGGTCCGCATCACCGCCTCTTGCAGATCGATCGTGACGCCGTGAAGCCGGGTAGACGCCACCTCGAACTGCCGGTCGTCGGTCCCTTCCGATAACCTGAGAATCTGGTTTCTCGCCAGAACCAACTCTCCAACCAGATTCATCAAATGGTCGAGTACGTGGACATCCACTCGGAGGCTGCTCTCACCCAAAGACGATTTTGTCGGCGCTTCAATTTCCTGGTCACCAGCGGCATCGATATCGCCGGCACCGGTACTGTCACCACCGGGTTTCTCAGGGGGCACATCAACTGCGACCGGAGGTTCCTTCTTTTTTCGTCGCTTCGAGGGGCTCTTCACCTTCGGAGCGACCTTGGAGCCCGACGTTTCGGTCTCCTTCGCATCTTCAGGTGCTTCGAGTACCAATTCGATCCGGCCCGATTTCATTTTTCTGGGAGTATCATCGGCCTTGGGGTCGTCCTTTTTTTTTTCGCCGGCTTCCTCGTCGAGCCGCTCGAGGTCAGCGATGAGTCCTGAATAATCTCCGTCCCCCTCTCCACCGGTCGCTTCGATTGCCGACAGAAGCTCCCTGACCGCGTCGATCGTTGCCAGCAGCGCCGTCGTAACCTCGGGACTGAGTTCAATCGTACCGTCACGCAGGTGGCTGAGCAGGTTCTCGCCGCTATGGGTCACCGCCTCGAGTTTGCCGAATGCCAGGAACCCGCAGGTACCCTTGATCGTGTGAATCGTCCTGAAGATCCTGGAAAATACTTCCTGGTTAGCAGGGTCCTTTTCCAGAACGACCAGGTCTTGGTCCATCTGATCCAGATTCTCCGCACTCTCGGCGAGAAACTCCTTAATGATCGCATCCATGCCAGACATCAAGCGCCCAACCTCCTTCCGTTCTTGTCGAATGCCGTGGATTCACGGCCAAGAAGGCCACAGTCCATCATAGCCCGAACTCCGACATTCTCCGAGACCGATCAGCGGAGAACCGATTGATCCATTAAGCTTGTCAACAGCCCGTCCACTCCGGGCGGGAACAAACTGTGGTGATTATGACCGAACCAAGGAGAAGATCATGGCTTGGAAATTCATGCGGGACGCTGGCATCAGCCGAAAGTTGATCGTGCTCGTCGGTGGATCCATCGCTCTCTTTATGTTTTTCTTCGGCGCCTTCGCCATCAACCGGGTCTCCGACACCATTCGTCGAAGGACGATTGCCGAAGCGGAGAACGTCGTGCAGG
>JAUWTC010000372.1 GCA_030609785.1 Holophagae bacterium | reverse complement strand
TACCCCTCGTCGGCGTACGCCCCACCGGCCCGCCTGGCCCAGTCCCACATCCCGTCGGAGGCCAGTTTGGCCACGAATACGTCGGAGTAGGCATCGTCGGCGTCCAACGAGATTGTTCCGCCTCCTCCCCCAAATCCGGCCGAGGAGAAATAGACCGTGCCGTGGAAATTGCCGATGACGTAGACGTTCTCGGCCTCGTCCAACACGATGCCGGTGACCTGGTCCACGCTGGCGCCACCAGCGCTCGCCGCCCACTCGACGACGCCGTCATCGGAGTATTTGACGAGGAAAACGTCGGTGGATCCTTCGGAGTTCAGTTCCTGGTCGCCGAAATAGGCGACGCCCCTGAAGGTGCCGGCTTGGTAGAGAACGCCTGAAGGCGCCACGACGACCTGAGAGGCGCCGTCGTCCTGGGTACTGCCACCGCCGACAGGCCACCTGGCCGATGCCACCGTGGCCATGCCCAGGCATGCCAGGATCGTCAATCCGAACCGCGAAAATGTGCTGAGATGTCGCATGGTTGCGCTCCCGCCCCGTGTCAGAGTGTTCTTGACCATCATTCGCCCCTATTGATTCAGCTCCGGAACGCCGGCAACCCTGCGCAAACGGAAACTGCCGCCGACGAATATAGTGTTTCGGTGGAGACCCGAGATCTCCTCGAAATAACTTCCTCCAAGCAGAGAGTCGCCCCACTCGGGGTCGTTTTCTTCATTGGGATTGGTGTCCGAGAAAACGAACTGGATGTGACGGGTGACCTCATAGGCCTCCTGCGCCGGATTGAGAAACTGTTCGTCCAAATTGTTGTGATCCGGATGGAAGCCGTGTTTGTAGGGATTGGTCGCGAAGTTGGCGTCCATCACCAGCGTTGCCTCCAGCGTA
Organism: Holophagae bacterium; assembly: GCA_030609785.1. Classification (GTDB taxonomy): domain Bacteria; phylum Acidobacteriota; class Thermoanaerobaculia; order Thermoanaerobaculales; family Sulfomarinibacteraceae; genus DAOWGJ01. Next base: position 2,791 of record JAUWTC010000372.1, on the reverse strand, counting down.
CCGGTGGCGCCGACCGCTCCATCCATCTCGAGGACCTCCCCGGGGAAGTCGTAGGCGATCGAACTGAGCCTGATGCCGATGGGGACCCCGTCTCGCATGGAGACGCCGGTGAAGTTGGGGATCAAGTCCTCGTTGGTCACGAGGACCGCCCGGCCCGGCGTGTCGACGATCAGATAATCGGGGTTTTCCGGGTCGGGCGCCATCGTGCCCTCTTCCCACATTTCGATGACCTCGGCGAGCAGACGGGCAGTTCCGGTGGAGTCGACGTGGATCAGATATCTCAAGGGAAAGAGCTTGCCGGTGTCTTCAGGGGTCGTGCCCCCCATCTGGGCTTCGCTGACGCCGTTGACCAGCACTGTGCCCTGCCACAGGCCGGCAAAGTTGGTGATGCTGCCGGCCTTGGCCGCCTTGCCCTGTTTGGCCGGCGATGCGTGGAACCGTTTGGCATCAACCGGAACCAGACGCCGGGAGCCAAGACCATTGGTGACCTCCAGGATGCCTCCGACCTCGTCCGCGGTGAACTCGGCGCGCCTGACGCCGAACTTGAGCAGGAGTTCCCGGCCCGCAGGCGCCGGGACGGCATAGGTCGAGGGCAATGAGGCCCAGGTCTCCCGTCCGGTGTCCTCGTCTTCGACTTTCATCGAAAGGGGTACCGGGGTCTGGGATGCCAACTGGCGCAGAGTGATGTCGACGTCGACGACCGTCCGGTTGCGGACCACCAGAATCTGGCCGTTCAGCGAGGCGGCGAAGTCTAACCGGTCGCCCCATTCGACGCTGACCTCCATCGGACCGTCGAAGTCTGTCGGCCCGTCACAGTAGACCCAGTAGGCCTCGCCGGGCGTGATGGTATTGGAGTAGGGCTGTTCCACCAGGGTCCAGACGCCGCCATTTTTGAGGCGGTAAATCGGTTGGCCTTCGAGAGCGGCACGGTCGGCGAAGTAGGACCCGAAGGTTGGGGGCCGCCCGGGATCGACGTGAAAGCCCACCAAATTGAAGGAATCCGGGATCCACTTCATCGATCTGAGCAAAGGGACGCCGGTGACATTCCACGTGACCGGCTGGGTCCCGTCGAGCTTGATCAAATAGGCCCTATTGGCCTGCAAGATGAAGAGATTGGTCAGGAAAGCCTCGGGCCGGGGTCTCGGGAAGTAGCCGAGCCAGCCGCTGGTCAGATCCAGGCCCTCGTCGGGATTCTGGATGAACTGAATGGTCTCATCGCTCGGCGCCCAGGTCCATACGCTGGCAACGGGGATGCCTGCAAAGGCCGCCTCGACGCTCCGGTTCTCCGGAGAGACCTCCAGAAAGACCGCGTTCCAGCCCGGTTGGAGTACGAATGACTGCTGGAAGGTCCCTGAGCATTCACCGTGGGGAACGGCCACGCCTATCGTGGCCAACACCCCGAGCAGGACCAGTGCCCACAGTTTTCGCGGCGTTTCCGGACGCTTTAATACCGCCGTCTGTCCCATCACTCCTCCTCATCCCGCCGGCAACTGCGGCGGTCTTTGTTCCTCGACCGTTTCAGCTGCCGATGCGGGCGCTTCGATGCCCGAGAATATTTCCTGGTTGACGTCCACATCGATGCCGGCAAGAACGTCGGCCCTGAGTGCTTGATCCAATTGCTCACCTTTGGAGCGCATCAGCTGGTGGAAAATGCCGTTTTTGACCTGCTCAAATGGTCTGGGCGAGGCGGTCTCCCGATCGACCAGGCGAACGAGGTAAATGCCCTTTTCGGTGCGGATAGGCGGCGCCATCTGACCGGGCTCGGAGAGGGAGAAGACCGCGTTGACGACCGGGGCTTCCCACTTGTACTGTCGGTTGGGAAACTTGATCAGCCAGCCGATGACCCCGCCGACGTAGCGACTGGCCCGATCGTCGGAGTACTTCCGGGCTACTGGACCGAAGTGCATGATGCTCGGGTCCAGGGCCTCGGTTTCCTCCAGGGCCTGCTGCACGCGTTCCTCGAGTTTCTGCTGTATTTCCTCGGTGGCCAGGGCATTCGACTTGAAGAAGACGATGGCCGCTCTGGAGCGCTCAGGGCGGTCGTAGGCCGCACGATGTTCGGCGTAGTACGCAGCTACCTCTTCATCGGTGACATCGAGGCTCTCCCTCGGCGCTACGAGATGGTCGTTCTGGAATTTACCGACCATCGCCCTCTCGAAGATGGCGATGACCTCGGGGTCCGTGTCATAGCCCTCGGCTCGTGCCCGGGCCACCGTCGCCCGATATCGGATCATTTCGTCCAGCAGGGCCCGGCGTTGTTCGGCAGTGGCGAACTGGGCGGGCAGGCCGCCGCCGCGAACGGCCATTTCGCGCCGGAATTGGCCGACGGTGATCTCCTCATCGCCGACGGCGGCCACAACGGTGTCGTCGGCAATCCCCGGCGCCCTGAGAGGATCCCCACCGAGCTCAGCGGCGATTGACCACCCAGCGGCGATCACCGCAAAGACCGCGCAGAGCAGGCGGATCAAGAGGCGCCTAACCACGCTTTAGTTCCTCCCGACCTTGGGCATCACGACCTTGTTTTGGAAGACCGCCAGGGTCGGTGTTGCGGCCGCCTTCGCCCCGCCGACGGTCTCCGACCACTCGGAGGTATCACCACTTTCGAAGCCGTCTCCCCACAGGAGATCGGTCGGCTCGACGGGGTCGGCATCGGTTGCCGAGTTATTCGAGGTGTCGGGATCGGTCCCTGGGGCAATGACGACGACCTCGACCGTGTTTTCGATCGTCACCGGGTCGGTGAGATCGATAAAGGGGTCAACCGTGCAGTCAACCGAGTAGGTCACGCTCTCGC
>JAUWTC010000319.1 GCA_030609785.1 Holophagae bacterium | reverse complement strand
GTTATTGTTTCTTCAACGGCGCCGCCCTTGCCGCCGAGGTCTTGACGCGCGCCTCCGGCGGTCCGGTTCTCATCGTCGACATCGATGCGCACCACGGCAACGGAACCCAACGACACTTCTGGGAACGAGCCGACGTCGGATACGTATCGGTCCATGAATATCCCGCCTTCCCGGGGTCCGGAGGTGCTGACGAAATTGGCGAGGGATCCGGCAGGGGATTGACCCGCAACGTGCCGTTGGCGGCCGGTGGAGACGACAACGTCGTCGTCACCGCCCTGGAAAACGCCCTGGAAGAGCTGGGCTCCAGAATGCAGCCGGTCGCCGTCGTTGTCAGCGCCGGTTTTGCCGGCCACGAGGCCGACCCCATCAGCGGTCTGAAAATGACGTCTGATGGATTTCGCCGTATGACACGGGCGATCATCCAGGCGGCCGATGCCTGGGCAGAAGGCCGGATTCTCTCTGTGCTCGAGGGCGGCTACGACCTCGATTCTCTGGCATCGTCGGCCAAAGCACACGTCGAAGTGCTGGCCGGAGCATCGACGGTCAACTGAACGTCCAACGTTCAACGTCCAACGCTCAACACCGAAATCCAAGAGCGCCCTCTCTCCGACGGTGCGTGCCACTCTTGATGTTGTCCCGGTTCACCCTCCCGGTTTGAGCCACGCTACGGACAACGTCTAGGGTGGCAACACACGGCGAACGCCTCAGCAACCGAGTCTCGGACAAAGGCAGTAGGCCGCCGAGTGTTGCCAAGCTCGATTTTTCCTGAAGCGGGACGTGAATCGGGAGGGCTGCCGAGGAAAAATACGAAGCATGGCACGCACCGTTTGAGGGGATTGGGAGCTCTCGAGGATTGGCGTCGGCGTTGGCTGTTCGGACGCTGTCGCTGGCGCCGCGACGGTCTCGGTGGTGGGCCAAGGCCCACCCTACAGCGAACGAGCCCCCATAGCCTGGAGTGCCCGACTTCAACGTTGAACGTTGAGCGTTGGACGTTCTTCTTCATCCTTCCGCCTTCATCCTTCCTCTTTCCTAAAATGCTATCCTCCCTCCCCATGGCTCAACGTGCCTTCCGTGTCGTGTTTTCTCTCGTCCTGACTGTTGCCCTGCTGACGGTGTTTTTCTGGAACGTCGATTTTCGCGAGGTCGGCAGGGCACTGACTGAAGCCCGCGCAGGACTGCTTCTGGGCGCCATCGCAACCGCGCTTTTCTCCTACTGGCTCCGCGTCGTCCGCTGGCAGCAGATTCTCAGACCCGTCGGTCGAACACGGCACTCCAGCGCGCTGCTGGCAACGGTTGTCGGTTATGCCGGCATCACCCTGCTGCCTGCACGATTGGGCGATCTGGTTCGGCCGGTACTTCTGTCGAAAAGGGACCAACTCCCAACCTCGGCGACCCTTGCCTCGATCCTGACCGAACGCGTCATCGATTTGTGGACGATCGTGCTCTTCTTCTTCGTCTTCCTTGTGGCTCCACCGCCGATGCCCCACCTCAGCGCCGAGGGCGCAGGCACCCTGGACCTCCTGCGGCTGTCTGGCTGGATCATCGGTGCGGGCTTGGTCGTCGGCACCGCCATCCTGTTCGGCCTCTTTCGGTATCAAGAGCGCTTTATCACTCTGATTACTGCTCCGATCGGCCGCATCAAGGCCTCCTGGCAAACGCCTTTCGTCAACTTTCTCCACCACTTCCTGGACGGTCTTCGGATCCTCCAGCGTCCCCGTGACCTGCTGATGGTCATGCTGACTTCGTTGTTCATCTGGATCGTCATCGTGCTCCAGATGATCCAGACACTCCAGGCGTTCGGTCTCGACCTGCCGCTCCGCTCGGCCTTTCTCCTGATCATGATGACGGTCATCGGACTGCTGGTTCCGACGCCGGGGGGCGCAGGTGGGTTCCACGCCATGGTCCAGATCGGACTGACAACGTTCTTCGGAGTCGATCACAACCTGGCGACAGGCATCGCCATCGTCTACCACGCCGTGTGCTTCTACCCCATTGCTTTGATCGGACTGGTCTGCATCCCGCTGTTCGGCCTGTCCCTGTCACCCGAGAAGCTGGCGGAGTCGTCGTCGTGAAGTGCCCCTACTGCGCCAACCTCGAGAATCGTGTCCTGGACTCTCGGGATGTCCGCGAAGGTGATGAGATCCGGCGACGCCGGGAATGCGCCGGATGTAACCGTCGTTTCACCACCTACGAGCGGGTCGACGAGGTCCCGGTGACGGTGGTCAAGAGGGACGGTCGGCGGGAACGGTTCGACCGCGAAAAGCTGCTCAACGGCCTCCTGCGCGCCGGCGAGAAACGACCGGTGGCCAGGGCGGATCTAGTCGGCGTCGTCGATGTGGTCGAAAGCGCCATCTCGAGCCGCGACGTTCGCGAGATGTCGTCCGAAGAGATCGGCAGCATGGTGATTTCGGAACTACGCCGCTTGGATCAGGTGGCCTACGTCCGTTTTGCCAGCGTCTACAGACGCTTTGAGGATGTCAGCCAGTTCATGGATGAGTTGCGTCACCTCCTCAGACGACCGGAGGACGAGGCCATCGATGAATGACAACCCGGAAACCCTCAACCTCGATGCCGGCATTGAGTCGATTCCGATTCCTGAGATTCTCCCGGTAGTTCCGATTCGGGGCCTCGTGCTCTTCCCTTACACCATCGTGCCTCTGGCCGTCGGTCGTCCTCTTTCCCTCAACGCGGTCAACGAGGCCTATGCGGGCAACGGTCTTCTCCTGCTCTTGACCCAAAAGGACGGTACGCTGGAAAACCCGGCGCCGGACGACCTTTTTGATGTCGGGTGCGTCGGGCAGGTGATGCGCATGGTCAAGCTGCCCGACGGCAACGTCAGCGCTCTGGTTCAGGGGCTGGGCAGGGTGAGGGTCGACTATCTTTCACGAACCGAGCCATTTCTGGAAGCTCGGGTGTCGCCCCTGCCCGAACCCGATCTCGGCCCACTGTCCCCGGAACTGGAAGCGACAATTCGGTCCATTCGAGACGGCCTTGAGAAGGTCGCCGCCATGGGTCGACAGCTGTCTCCGGAGGTCATGCTGATCGCCGCCGGTCTGGACGATCCCCTGCGTCTGGCGGATCTTGTCACCGCCAATTTGGGCCTCAAGACCGACGATGCCCAGGCAGTCCTGGAAACCGTGGACGGACGCGGACGCCTGGAGTTGGTCCATCGTCTTATCGAGAAGGAAACAGCCCTGCTGGAAATGCAGCACGAGATTGCCTCCCGTGTTCGGGGAGAATTGGACAGCAACCAGCGAGAGTTCTTCCTCCGACAGCAACTGAGGACCATTCAGAAGGAGCTGGGCGAGATTGACGATCTCGAACAGGAGATCGAAGAACTCCGCGAGAAGGCCGACGCAGCAAAAATCCCGGAGACCGCCCGCAAGGAGGTCGATAAGCAGTTTCGACGCCTGGGCTCAATGCACCCGGACAGTGCCGAGACCTCGGTTGTCAGAACCTGGCTGGATTGGATCGTTGGACTGCCCTGGTCCAACCTCAGCACCGACGACCTTGATCTGAAGAGGGCGCGCGAAGTCCTCGACCAGGACCACTTCGGCCTGGACAAGGTCAAGGAACGCATCATCGAGATCCTCGCAGTGCGCCGCCTCAAACCTGAGGGACGCAGTCCGATCTTGTGCTTCGTCGGCCCTCCCGGCGTGGGTAAGACCTCGCTCGGGCGATCCATTGCCCAGGCCCTCGGCAGGCGCTTCGTCCGCCACTCCCTGGGCGGTGTCAGGGATGAGGCCGAGATTCGGGGTCACCGGCGAACCTATGTCGGCGCCATGCCGGGGCGCATCGTCCAGGGTATCTCTCAGGCCGGGACGGCCAACCCGGTCTTCATGCTGGACGAGGTCGACAAGTTGGGCGCCGACGTCCGCGGCGACCCATCGTCCGCCCTGTTGGAGGTCCTCGACCCCGAACAGAATCACGCCTTCCGGGACCACTACCTCGGCCTCGACGTCGACCTGTCCAAGGTGTTGTTCATCGCGACGGCCAACGTCACCGACACCATCCAGCCGGCCTTCCTCGACCGCATGGAAGTCATCAGACTCTCAGGCTATACCGAAGAGGAAAAGCTGGTCATCGCCAAACGGCACCTGGTCCCCCGAAGCATTGAGGACACCGGACTCAAAGCTTCCCAGGCCTCCTTCACTCCGGCTGCCCTCAAACTCCTGGTCGCCGGCTATACGCGGGAGGCCGGTCTCCGCAACCTCCAGCAGAAGATC
>JAUWTC010000330.1 GCA_030609785.1 Holophagae bacterium | reverse complement strand
GTCGTTGATGGTCTCATTGCCCATGGGGACAGCCTCACGGCGGGCAAGGTCGCCGGGGCGCTGGGCCGATTCCTCTCCGATCGGTCTCGCCACGACCCGGCGATTGACGCCCTGCTCCAGGCCACCAACCTCACACCCGACAATGACAACCTCTGGGCCAATCTCTGTCTGGCCTACCAACGGGCCGGGCGTCCAACCGCCGCCCTCGAGAGCTGTCGGCACGCCCTCGAACTCAACGCAGACCATTTCTGGGCCCGAGTAATGTCGGCCGAAATCCTCGCCTCCGGCAAGCGATGGCCGGAGGCCCTGCAGCAAGCACGGACGGCGGCCCTCTCACCACCCCCGAGCGGCGGACATACTCAGCACTTGGTCCGCTTTGCCCGCGAAGCGGCCGAGGCGGGACGCGGCGATCAGGCATGCGACCTGCTCCACGTAATCGAGGACCCCGATGTCAAGGCGGTCACCGAGGCCCTCGAGGCACTGGACTGCCCTGAAAACGGCGCCGCCCTGCATTGATGGGAGGCCACGAGAACCTTGGAGTGGGCGCGAAAAGGTGAGGCCCGGCCTTCGGGGGCGTGCAAGCACACTCCCGCTCGACGAGTTTCCCGCAGCTACCACAGGACAGATGACGACGGGGGAATACCAATTCTTCGAAGAATGGACCTTGACCAATCTTAGAGGCACGTCCCGTCCAGCGTTTTCAGGCGCTGTCGGGGTTGGGCGTCAGGTCCGCGTCAGCGACATCGACCGGGACAGCGTGGGTACCCCAGCGGACATCATCAAAAAAAGCGGCGCCGAAGCGCCGCTTTGGGTGCATCCAGAAAGGGCCGAACTACGGTGTCGTGCTGCTCCACGCGCCCGTATCATTGGTTTCAAACCCGTCTGCAAAAATAAAACCGGCCGCCGAGCATTCGTCAAATTTGAAGGCCGCGATGCGGCTCCTCCAGATGAAAGAGCCAACCGTCGTGATGTACTCCTGGGTATACCAGAAGGTGCAGTCGTCCGAGGGGTCGATCGACATCGTGGAGTAGTCGCCCCAGCGGTTGTTACCACCATACGGGTTCTGGTGGCCGCCGCCGGTCGCGATCTCAAGCTCGGAGAACGTCATCGTGCCCAGGGGATCGTCGGCCAGGCGGCCGGTCACCCGGATCGAGGGCGAGGTTGTGTCGCTGGAGACGCTGTAACCCATGGCAATGTTCCCACTGCTGTCCATCGCCACGGCGCCCATCCAGCGTTCATCGGCGTCAGGGCTGTAGGTGCCCTCTTGATACAGGACTGGAGTGCCTCCGGGATCTCGGATCTCGTACCACCGCATGCTGGCTGGGTTACGGACAGTGTGGGACAGCACGACGGATTCGTGATCATCGAAGTTGCGGTAGGCCGCCCGGAACATCAACCGGGGACTGAGCGAATCCAGACCCGCGGTCGTCCCCGGCTGGTCAATGCTGCCCGAAGCGACGAACGGCGTCAGAGTCAAACTCGAGTTGGGGTCGTTCGTGCCGATTCCGCAGGTCGAATTGGCGGGCGTGTCCCAGTCGATCGAAGTCTCCCAAATGCGCATATAGTCGTTGCTGCCACCGTCGAAGGCGGCAAAGAAGTATGCCGGAGCACCGTCTGGCGGGGCCGTATCCCCATCGATGTCGGCCGGCAGCAGGCTGCCGTAAAGGGGGCCGATGTTGAAGTATTGGGGCGCCCTGGGCGCAACGCCCTGAATCAGGTTTTCGCGATCGAAGACGGCGACCGCAGCGCCACGCCAACTGCAGTTCCACGAGTTGTCGCACAGGAACTGATTGACGGAGAGGTAGTAGCCATCGGTCCATACGCTCATTTTTGGATAGTCGTTGAGGAAGTTACTGGGCCATTGGTACTCGGTGCGGGTCCACGTTCCGAGAGGATCTCCGGTGGTCGAGACGGCAACGCACTGAGAGTGGGGCCCGCTGCCCGCGCCCAGCCCAAACTGCGTCATGACCCAGCGCCCGGCCAGTTGGTCGTAGATCACGATAGGATCTCCGAAATTGGTCGTCTCACACTTTCCGCCAAAGCCCGCCCAGAGGGTATTGCCCGCCCTCCAGTCGTTGCCGGGCAGATCGACGACGGCGCCAGTCTTGTCGAAGAAGACGAAATCGGTATTGACCCACTGGGTGTAATAGTTGGGCCCGACCCCACCTGTTGTGTCCGGAGGAACACCACTCAGGGAATAGCCCGGGAAGCCCCTCCCCAAACCCTCGACGTTGACCGTCGGGGTGGGAATGGCCGCTCTGGTACCGGGGGCCTTCTGCAACACGTGGGGCGAAAAGCGCGTGCCGATCTTGCCGCTCCAACCCTCGGGCAGCGTGTTCAGGCCTTCCGGGGTTTCGTGTCCCCGTGAGATCTTCACCGGCCGCTCGGCATCCTCGGGCACCTTGATATCCCGAAGCGGAGGCGAGGTGTCGAACTTCACCAATTTGAACGTGATCGGAGCGTCGGCAGGCCCCGGCTCAACGGCGGGTTTCTCGGGTTCGGTCGAGCTGCCGATGGCGGCAATACTCAGGGCCAAACAGACGATCGAGATTTGAATGATGTGTTTCATGGCGTGCCTCCTTCAGTCCCCGCACAATATAACACCGAGTTATCCAAATTTCTTTCACCAATTACCGGGTCTCCCTGCCTGGAGGTCCGGCCGGACCTCTACCCTCTTGAATCGCTGCCCCCGAACATCTACGCTGTACCGTCCCTACAACCGGTATGCACGGAGGAATCATGAGGACGATCATCGAGCCCTTTCGAATCAAAATGACCGAGCCCCTGAAGATCACCACAGCTGAGCACCGGCAGAGAGCCCTCGAAGCGGCCCACCACAACGTTTTTCTGCTGGCCGCCGAAGACTGCTGCATCGACCTTTTGACCGACAGCGGCACGGGGGCGATGTCCGCCCAGCAATGGGCCGCAATGATGCTGGGTGACGAGAGCTATGCCGGCAGCCGGTCGTGGAAGAAATTCGAGGCCGCCGTGCACGAGATCACCGGCATCGAGTACGTCTTTCCCACCCACCAGGGCCGGGCCGCCGAGGGCATTCTGGCCGAGTGCATCCTCTCCCCCGGCGACGTCATTCCCAACAACAGCCACTTCGACACCACCCGTGCCAACATCGAATACGTCGGTGGCATCGCTCTCAACCTGCCCTGTGCCGAAGCCTTCGAGACTGGCGTCCCGGCGCCCTTCAAGGGCAACATGGACGTCGAAGCTCTGCGTCGCGCCATCGCCGAGCACGGGAAAGAGAAAATCCCCTTCGCCATGATCACGGTGACCAACAACACCGGCGGCGGCCAACCGGTGTCGATGGCCAACATCCGCGAGGTCAAGGCGGTACTCGAAGAGCACGACATCCCGCTGATCATCGACGCCTGCCGCTATGCGGAAAACGCCTACTTCATCCGGCAGCGGGAGGCGGGCTACGAGAACAGCTCGCTGCTGGAGATCGTCCAGGAAATGTTTTCGCTGGCCGACGGCGCGACGATGAGTTGCAAGAAAGACGGCCTGGCCAACATCGGTGGTTTTCTGGTCTGCCGCAACTCCGAGTGGGCCGGACGGTTTCGAAACCTGCTGATCCTCCGGGAGGGCTTTCCGACCTACGGCGGGCTCGCCGGACGGGACCTCGAAGCGATCGCCGTCGGTCTGATGGAGGCGCTGGACTACGACTACCAGGTCTACCGCCATGCGACGGTCGAGTACATGGTCGAGCGCCTGGTCAAACTGGACATTCCGATGGTCCAGCCGGCCGGCGGCCACGCGGTCTTCCTCGATGCCCGCAAGATGCTGCCTCACGTGCCGCAGCTGGAATACCCCGGAATCGGCGTCGTCAATGCCCTCTACCTCGAAGGCGGCGTTCGAGCCGTCGAACTGGGCAGTGTGATGTTTGGCCACTTCGACGACGAGGGCCGTGAACAACCGTCACCGCTGGAACTGGTACGTCTTGCCTTCCCACGCAGGGTCTACACCCAGAGCCATTTCGACTACCTGATCGAGGTCATCGAAGAGGTCTGGCGGAACCGCGACGCCATCGGAGGTCACCGAATCGTTGCAGGGCCCAAGCTGCTGCGGCACTTCACGTGCCACTTTGAGCAGATGGGGTAGCCGAGGACG
>JAUWTC010000130.1 GCA_030609785.1 Holophagae bacterium | reverse complement strand
TTTTCATTCCTGATCCCCTCAAGAAACGGTCGTGATGGTGACGATCATGCTCCTGGAATCCAGGCCGACGATGATGTCGTGTGTTTGGGTCGACGCGGGTGCGCCGGGGGCTCTGCCGGCCGGGGCGAGCAGTGCGGCTTTGGTCGTCACGGTATGGTTCTGGGCGCCGTCGTGATCGCCCGCAGAGCCATCGTAGACTTCGGTATGCCAGGCCCCGACTCCGGGACGTACGAGGAGGAGGGACACCCTGCCCCCAGGGGCGGAGAGGGTTTGGGAGGGCTCGAGGGTTCCTCCGTACGCATTGGCTTGGTCTGTGATCTCGATCGTTGTGCTTGATGAGCCCCGGAGTTGATAGGCGGCGGCAGTTCCCGAGGTGATGTCAACGACGGCCCATATTGAACCCCCAAGAGCTGCCGGCTTGAGATCGGAGAGGACGATTGCGCCATCGTGGTCATCGTCAGAGATGACGGAGGTGTCCCATGAGGCCAGTGGGACGACCCCATGTATCTTCCCCGCCCAGGCGATGGCGACCTCACCACCGAGCGTGACACCTTCGAGAGTCACAACGTCTGCTGTGACGTGAAGCTCGACGGCACCGGAAAGGGCCGGCGCTACGAGCACACCGGCCAAGCCGAGGATGATGAACAGTCTTGGTTGTTTGAGGTACATATCATACTCCGTAACGAAAGGAAACGTGAATTGTCATTCCATCCCTCAGATGAAATCCCCTATTCTTACTGCAAGGTATATAAATCTTCTTTTTGTTCTTGTCAAGGAATTTCGGCTTTATACATTTTTTGTTGGTTTCGAGGATTTTAAGACATTCACTACCCGGGCCAAATCACAATATCTCGACTCCACAACCCCTGACGGCTCACGATTAATGATCCTCTACGAGTCATGGCTTGCCAAACAACGAATCGTGGCCGCACCCTATAAAGGAAAAACACGTCGGGCCCGGGATCCCTCAACACCACCACCGTCACCCTGCCCAGCTGCCTGGCAGGCCTGACCTGACACTGATGCCCACAGCCTGGGCTAGATCATCAAGTCGGGCCGCAAATCCCCCTGTTCACACAGGAATTCACGGATGAGCAATAACGACAAGCGTCCCAGCATGCCGCTCAACACACGCCATCACGGCGAGCCGATTTTCGGGATCCAGGGCCCCCAGACTCTCGTCGAGGACGACGATTTCGGGGCCCTGAAGCAGAGCTCGCGCAACGAACACCCGGCTCCGTTCACCGTGCGACAGCTGCCAGCCGGTGTCACCCACCATTTGGTGGATACCTGAAGGCATCTTTTCGAGGAGCTCTCCCAAACCCAGTTCCTGGCACAGGCTTTCCGCCTGGCGAAGATCGTCTTCACCCGGTGGCCAACCCCGCCCCATCAGGAGGTTGAAAGCCAAGGTCTCTGAGAAAAGATGATTTTCTCCAAACTGAGGCGCGACCGCGACCTGTCGACCCCATGCCGTAGCCCCACGCGATGCGTAATCCATCCCATTGACCAACAGAACCCCCCCGTCGGGGACCCGAAGCGCCGCAAGCAACGCCGCGAGGGTGGACTTCCCGCTTCCCGAAGGACCCTCGAGAAGTACCCGATCCCCTAAAGAGACGGTGAGGTCTACTCGATCCAGAACCGGATGCAACCTCCCCTTCCCTTGATACGAAAGATTTCGGGCCAGAATGACCGGCGAGTCTGCTGCAGGCTCTTCGGGCAGTTGGCTGAGAGTTTCACCCCCAGTATGGGTAAGGGCTCCGTTCGGACCCGAAGCGGCAGCATCGAAAATCGGTCCGACCTGTTTCCACGCGATCATCGCGTCACTGAGGCGTCCGATCCCTCTTCCGAAGGTGACGAGTGCCCTCTCACCGAGAATGATGCCGCCGACCGCCACGGCTATCTTCCCCTCAGAGGCGTTCCCCATGACGAAGGCCGGCAGCAATGTCGTAACCGCCACGATCTGCCACCCAATGCCGACCACTTCCATCCATGACGCCCAACGATCCTGCGTGTTCAACGCCTGGAGATAGGCGCCCAACACCTCGTCCTCACCTTCGTGCCAGTCTTCGGATCGTTGCTGGGCGAGCCGGGTCCGGTGGCCGACCATCCGCTCGGTCAACTCGTGGGTCATGCAAAGTCGCTCTTCGGTTTGTCGACCCTTCGTCCGGTAGAGTCCACAAGCGAGGGCCAATACCACGACGAACCACAGAGCAAAAGCGCCCACATGTGCCATTCCTGCGGCGCCGATTGCGAGAATTCCCAGTGTGAGAACCACTTCAATCATCGCAAGAAGAGCGAGGGAGGCGCCCTCAAGCACCAGATCCTGGACCGCCGCCGACTCGATCGCCCAACTCAAGAAGCGACCTGCCCCGAGATGACGTGTTGTGTCGAGGTCAAGACGCATCAGCCCACGCAGAAGGCGCAGTTTGAGCAACTCGCTGAGATCGATCGCCAGCTTTCCCTGCATCCACACAGTACTCACCCGGAGCAGGACAAGGGTGAGAAGCATCAGTGCCCACGCGGTCAGCCAACCCTGGTCGAAGTGACCACCGAGAACCCCACGGCCGATCAACCACCACGACGCAACCACAAAACCGAACTGGCCGATGTGGGCCAAGGTGATGGCCGCGAGCCGCCCCGGCACACCGCGTTGACGAAGGCGGCCAAGGAAGGAACTGCCCGGCTCAGGCCGCACCATCCAGATTCCACTAATCCTCTCGCCCTGGAGTGAAGCCGAGAGGAGGGCGTGCTCTGCCCTGCGCCGCCGCCGTTCGGAGAATCCGTCGCTTGTGAACAGATTGCAGGAGGCTTTAATGATCGGCGCCTCGAGACCGGCGCACAGCAAACTCCGAATCACAGCCGCCTTGACTCGGTGAATCCGATGATCCGGCCCGATCAAACGGCAATGCCCACCTCGCGAACCAAGGAACAGTAGGAACCCAGCGTCCTTCCCCTCCTTGGAGCGAACAATCAGCGGCCCACCATGAACAAGAAGACCCTCGACTTCGTCATAAGAGGCCACCACACTTTCGATCTCCAGATTCGAAGGCATCGCCTCCGCCAAACGCCGCGCGACGACCGAATCATCACCGTTGCCAGGGCACCTAACCGGTCGGCAACGCCCCATAAAGCCACTGGCCCCCAGCAACGCTTCCAGCCCTTCTCCGAGCCTCTCTTCCGGCCATGCGAGATCCAACGGCTCACACCGCATCCGGCCGCCATCCCTTCTCTGAAAGCCCACTCTCGTCAAGGCTGAGTCGACGCCATGCCGGACCCTCACGCAGCTGTTGGTTCGCACGCCACTGGGCCTGCAGCATCCGGCTGAAGGATCCTTCACTGGAGCCGGCCAACTCCTCCGGACGGCCATCCTGGACAATCCTGCCTTCCTCGAGAACGAGGACTCTGTCGAACTGCAGGCTTTCGGTGATGTCGTGCGTCACGAAGACAAGCGTGGCCTTTTCCCACCTTTGCCGCGCCTGGGCCAGCAACCGTTGGCGCTCAGATCGATGGAGGCCACGGAATGCTTCATCCAGGATGACCATTCGCACGTCTTTCCTGAGCATCGCGCGGGCAAGCCGAATCCGCTGCCCCTCCCCTCCCGAAACCAACGTCCCTCCCTCACCCAGCGGCGTTTTCAATCCGAGAGCCCGATCTTCGAGAACCGGAAGAAGACCACATCCACTGATGACACCTCCAACACCGTTCGGCGCCGGGTTCCCATAACACAGGTTGCCGAGGAGGTCTCTGTTCCACAACCGAACCTCTGGGTCGATCCAAGCTGTCGCTTGCCGAAGGCGGGCCAGGGACCCTGCGTCAACATGTTCTCCGTCGACTTGGAACTGGCCCCGACTCGGTCTGTACCACCCGAGCAACAGCCCCGCCAAGGTTGACTTGCCTGCCCCGGAAGGTCCGACAACAGCAATGTGGGTCCCGGGCTCAACACTGAGCTCCACGTCCTCAAGCAGCGTCCGGCCGCCGGCACGAACCTCAACATCCGACATTCGAAAGGCAACCCCGAGGTCGGCGCCGGTCGCAGGCCGGCCCCCCGAATTGGCCTTTGTGTCAGCCTCATCGGGTGCCACCAACAGCTCGTGAAGTCGCAAAAAGATATTCCGTCTCGCCGGCAACTGACGGGCCAGGCCCGCGATGTGCATACCCAGAGCCGGAATACGCAGCCCCCAATACACGAACAACAGAACCGTTCCGGGCTCGCCCCTTTGGAGGAGGCGCCCCCACACCAGCCACACCATCAACCCATAACCCATCAGGGCAAGCAGTGCCTCGGCAAGAACCCCGGCACCGAGGAGCGAACGACGAGCCACCGACCAGTCCACGACCAAGGCCTCGTGGTTGCGGGCGATGGCCCTTTCGGCCCCATGACAACGAATTGGGGACAAACCAAGAAGGGTGTCAAGGGAAAAACGCGTGAGGCCCCCGGCATGAGTTCGGACACGGAGGTCACGCTCAGCGAGAAGCCCCTGGGCAGCCATCGGAGTCACAACCGAAAGCAGTGCCATGGCAATGACCTTCCAGAAACCCTCGGGATCGAGCCAAATAATCCCGGCGGTCAGCGCCACCAGAAGGAACCCTGCCTCTGCAATCTGGGTCCAGAGAGCGGGAATTTCGTGGAGTGCATGGACCATATGGGCCCTTTCAGCCATATCCGACCTCAGTCGGCTGCGAAAGTAACGGTCTTGAAGCCGCGGCACTTTCTCGAAAAAGGCGATTCTCAACCCGGTTTCCAAACGCCGGCCGAGTTGGAGCGCCGTGGCTGCAATCGGCAGCTTCAGCCCGGCACGTACAACCAACAGCAGCATCAGTGCGAGAATTGCCACCGCCCGTTGTCCTTCGAGGCCTAACAGCCGGCCACCGTCGATCAGACCCCGAAAGAGTAGGCCTTCGAAGACCACCGAGCCGGCGGCGATCACCAGGCCTGCGACGACCATCGACGGGGCGAGCAACCCTTCACGGAACATCAGCCGAATCAACTCCCGACCGGGTCTTACGGGCTCTTCGGCCAGGGCTGCCTTGACCTCCTGCGGTAAGTGATCGAAGTCCGCGTTTTCGGCATCTTCCTTTCTCCCCAGAATTCGCACCAACACCGCGCCGCGCAACACCACCCCATCGTCATCGTTTGGGGATGGCTGGACAGACCAGAATGACCTGGGGACGATTTTCTCGCCGGCGCCAGGCGCCTCTCGATCCATCTTGAGAACCTTTTCGATCAGCGCCGCGTTTTCGGGGCCGCGCCGCACCGCCCTCGACCCGACAAGGGTTGCAGCGAACCGGGTCGCCGCATCGAGGGCCGCGACCGGCCGCCAACCCCCAGATTGGAAGGCGCTGTTGATCATCCGGAGAACCTCCGACGGCGGAATACCGAGGTCGCCCATTCGACGACGAAGCGGCGCCAAGAAATCCTCACTTCCCGCCCATGCCAGCCAATCGGCTGCCGGTACCGGCTGTGTATGGACAAAGAGGTCCCGAATGAAATCCGACCGTCGTACCCACCGCCTCCCCACCGCAGGATCCATGACCTGAATCAGTGACCCGAACCGCCTCCACGCAACCGTGAAATGGGCCGCCCCGCTCGGTTGCCGTACCAGGACCAACGCCGGCAGGGCCCTGGCTTCATCGAGCAGAAGATGATCTGGCGGCAACATCACCTGCTCGGCATCAAAACCCAGGTCCAAAAACAGGTCCTCGATCGTGTCGATCGAAGTGCCGTCAACCGAGGTCTGACAGGCTTCGCGAAGCCGGCCGTAGCTCACGCGGATGCCAAAACCTTCGAGAACCGCCTTGAGGGAGGCCGGTCCGCAGTCCATCGCTGAAGTCTGGACAACCTCCGGCACAAACCAACGGGCCCCAACAGGAGGCATCCAACTATCTCCGTTCGCCGCTTCCCAAAGCGGCGGTTCTTTCGCCTCCGGGCCGCCCCCGAGGTTTTCCGGCCAGGGTGAGAACCAGCTCGAGCGGGGACATTCGATCGACCTCAACCACAAGGGTCCCTTGCATCCCGTGCTGCAAGTCTGCTCCGTGGTGATGATCTGACAGGAGCCGACATTCAACCCTCAAAAGACCATCCACGGTTTCCTGACCGACCCTGACGACCTCGGCTTCGATCTGACCGAACCGCATCCACGGGAGCGCATCGAGACGCATCCTGGCATGTTGCCCAGACCCAATCCTCCCAAGGCCCGGCCCGGCTCGAAAACGGGCAGAGACCTTGAGGTCCCCATCCGGGATCACCACTGCTACCAGGTCCCCGGCCATCAAGACGGATCCTGGCCTGCACGGCGACACCCGTCCCAACCACCCCGAAATCGGCGCTTTAATGGTTCTCTCCTCCAACCCGGAGGCCAGCTCGGCGGACCCGTGCCCGGCGATCCCCTCTTCAGCCTCGAGAGCCGCTACCCGGCTGTCGATCTCGGCCAAGGCCCTCGACCGCTCACTATTGTTCCGACGGATCTCGGATTCGAGATGGACAATTTCCGCCTCCCAAGACAGAACGATCGCCTTCGTCTGAGCCACCCGCGCGCCGGCTCGTTCAAGATCGGCGTCCGAAACCAACCCCTCGCCATGAAGCTGACGAGCACGTTCCACTTCGG
The DNA here is from genome assembly GCA_030609785.1 of Holophagae bacterium. GTDB lineage: Bacteria > Acidobacteriota > Thermoanaerobaculia > Thermoanaerobaculales > Sulfomarinibacteraceae > DAOWGJ01. Next base: position 496 of record JAUWTC010000130.1, on the reverse strand, counting down.
CGGATGCCAGCCTGCCGTCGGCCACTGCGGCCTGGTGGTTGGCTCGTGCACCCTCCAGTTCTTTGCGATCCCCAAGTCGGGCAGCATCCGCTCCTTCTTCCGTCACTTTTCGAATGGAATCGAGGACAACCAACCTCTTCCCGGCGCCTTCTCGTCGCTCAATCTCCTGGGAGAGCTGCCGGGCAGCCCGGAGACCCGACAATACAACCAGGGGATCACCCTTCTCAACCCATCGCCCAATTTCCAGGTTCGCCTCGACAACCCGCCCACTGACGGGCGCCGCCGTCCGGTGGGCCGCGTCCACAGCCTCAATCCACGCATCCTCGGTGACCTCGTACACCGGGACCTCAGCGGCGACAAACCACCAACACCAGAGGCCGAACACCACCGATGCGATGACAATCCCGGCCATCAGCGAACGAGAGTCCATTGAATGAAGCGCCCGCACCGTCCTCGAAAACGAAACCGACATTGGGGCATGACCTCCTTATGAAAT
>JAUWTC010000194.1 GCA_030609785.1 Holophagae bacterium | reverse complement strand
CGCTCCAACCGGCTGTGAGGACTGTCACAGCCGTGCAGCCCTCCCGGCGGGACCAGAGCTGAAAAAGTAACTGTCAACTCTCGACTGCGATAACCGGTGCGGGGCTTCAAGCCCCGCATCGTGTTTATTGGGCGAAACGAAAACGCAGTTGAACCGCCAAGACGCCAAGGGAAGAAGGCTGGGAGGCTGGAAGGCTAGGAGGCTGAGAAGCTGAGAGGCAATGCCGGAACTCGGGTACCCAAAAACACAGAGAGCCCATAGGTCCAATGCCGGCCCGGCGCCGGGAGTTCACCGTTGCGGGGCAGGAGCCCCGCGCTCCATAAAGGATGCCCTAAACCCTGCGGTGGGAGCGCGGGGCTCCTGCCCCGCATCGTGACGCCGGACGGCACGAGAACACTTTCTCTCGCAAAGAGCGCGAAGGAAACACAAGGGATTACTATTTCTCTCATCTTTGCGTGCTTGGCGATCTTTGCGAGAGAATTGCCTTCTTGCCTTGCTTTCCAGCTTCCCAGACTCCTGGCCTCCCAGCTTCCTCAATAAGAAAAAGGGGGCTTTTGCCCCCTTTTGCCCCGACCAGTTGTTGAGTACTCAGCTGATGAATTCCTTCTGGAATTCGTCCCAGCCTTTGTCGTCGAGGGCGAGAGCCGCCCCGACAACCGGATGGGCGCCGTCAGCAAGAGCCGCACCGACTGCATTCGGCGCTGACTCAACCGCCAAGAAGTCACAGAATCGCTGCGTCTCCTTGCGCATCCAGTTCACTGCCCTGCCGCCGACGCGCAGGCTCTTGAGCGCCTCACCGTGCTCAGTGGGCCAGACGGTTGCGAGCCAGCCACTCCCGTACGGGTCCTCTGTGATCGAAGCGGGATCCCGTTCGACACCTTGGTTGGCAACCACGACGGTACCGTCGATTGGCGAAGCGATTTTGAGCTGCCGGCCACCATGAAACACGGTTGCCAATGTTTGGCCCTTAAAGACTTTCCCTCCGACGTCGGGCAATTCCACTCGATCGACCTTTCCGATTGCCTGGGTCAGGAGTTCGTCCATACCGACCTTCAACTCACCAAGGGATGTCAGCCGCGCCCATGAATGCTGCTGGCCCAGGAACAGGCCCTGCGGCAACCGGATGTCCGAAAAAGCCTGAACGGGAACGAGTCCGCCGACTTCCTTACGGTGTCCCATCCGGACCTTGACGATGTCGATGGTGATGAAGAGAACGATGGTTGCGATTACGAGTACTGCGGTCATGATTGCCTCCCTCCGGGTTCTTCCCGGATCGTGGAGATCTGGTGGCCGGGGCGGGAATTTCCAACGATGTTGGTTGCTCGGTTCACCGGCGACCTCCGCCAACATGTACTGCACGGCTCGTGCCAGAATCCACGAGTTTTGGAAGTTCCCTTTTTTCAATAACTTACGAATTTTTCAACATCAGAAAGGCGGCCGGACCGATGATTTCGACAACGGCTAAAGGTGCCAATCTAGGAAAATACGGCATAGGTTCTTTGGTTTCAACGGTTTCCTAATGTTGAATTCCGCAACTGAAAATGTTGTGATTTTCTTCACATAGGTGGCCTGCATGTCGCACCGCCCTTCACAGGGGCTGCAACCCCTTTGGATAGACTGCTTACCGTGTCACAATCAGGTATGTTCGATCCCTCCAACGTGACGCCGGGCGGCACGAGAACGCAATTGAATTGAACCGCCAAGAGCGCAAAGAACGCGAAGGAAACGCAAAGAATGAAAAGGTAACGACTTTTTTGCAAGGCGTTTGATGCCGGATCTCATGAGTCGCACATGTCAAGTCGACTATGACCCTGGCGGGCTCTTCTATTTCTGTTATCACTTTTCTTATCTTGGCGTTCTTCGCGTCTTTGCGGTTCAATTGTGTTTTCTTCGTACCTTCCAGCTTCCCAGACTCCTGGCCTCCCAGCGTCCTCAATAAGAAAAAGGGGGCTTTCGCCCCCTTTTGCCCAAACCAGTTGTTGAGTACTCAGCTGATGAACTTCTTCTGGAATTCGTCCCAGGCTTTGTCGTCGAGGGCGAGGGCTGCCCCGACAATCGGATGGGCACCGTCAGCAAGGACCGCACCCAGTGCATTCGGCGCCGACTCAACCGCCAAGAAATCACAAAGCCGCTGCGTTTCAGATCGCATCCACGCGACCGATTTCGCGCCGACGCGATACGACTTGAGGCTCTCCCCGAGGTCCTCGGGCCACACCGAAACCAACCAGCCCGAACCGTAAGTATCCTCCTCGATCGCGGAGCCGTCCCGTTCGACGGCCGAGTTGTGGGTGACGACAGTGCCGGTCACTGGAGACGCAATATTCAGGCTGCGCCCACCCCGCCAGACAGTCGCCAGGGTCTCTCCGGCGACCACCCGGTCCCCGACCTCAGGAAGGTCGACGGTATCGACCCCCCCGATCGCCTGGGTCAGAAGCTCGTCCATGCCGACCTTCAACTCCCCAAGGCTGGTCAGGCGAGCCCAACTGTGACGATCACCCAGAAACAGGCCTTGGGGCAGCCGAATATCGGTGAATGCGTGCACCGGCTGCACCTCACCGACCTCTCCAGACCTCCGTGCCATTTGAATTCTGATGGCCTGCACTGCAACAAAAACCAACAGTGCGGCGATGACGAGAAACACAGTCATGATTGCCTCCCCCCGGGTTCTTCCCGGTGCGTTGGGGTCTGATGTCCGGCTTTGAAAATCCCAACGATTTTGGCTTTCCGGTTCATCATCAGCCTCCGCCCACATCAATTGCACGGCTCGTGCCAGAACCGGCCGGTTTTGTATATAGCTTGATTTCAATAAGTTAAGAATTTTTCAACATCAACGCAGTCGCCGAAACGATGATTTCGTCAATAGCTCGAAGTGAGCAGCGGAACAAAATCTCCGGAAACTCTTTGTTTTTAGTCGTTTTAGGATCGTTGAAATCGGCAACAACAACCGTTGCATCCCACAACACGATGCAATTCGTTCGACGAATTGCTTATACTCTGTCCATGACTCTTTCCGTGATCGTCAACCCGGCAGCCCACGGCGGCCTGGCCGGGCGCCGGATTCCCAAACTCCGTGCCCGCCTGACCCATGCCGGAGTCGATGCCGAGATTCACGTACCGCGGTGTCGAGACCACCTCTGCCGGCTGGCGGTCCAACTGGGGAGCAACCCGGACGGCACAGTGGGCCTTGTCGGCGGCGACGGCACCAACATGGCGGTCGTCGATGCGCTGTTACAGCACCACGGATCGGGCCCTCTTCCGAAACTGGCCTTGATCCCCGCTGGGCGGGGCAACTCTCTGGCCAAGGACCTGGGCTTCCCAGACGTAGATCGGGCTATCGCCGCCCTGTCAATCGGGAGAACCCGCGACATCGATGTCGCCCGCTTCGTCTCGGACGGGGTCACCGGGCACTTCCTCAACTGCCTTGGCATGGGATTTATCACTGAGGTCGTCCAAACGGCCTCCCACTTCGAGCGCCTGGGCGACATCAGCTACATCATCGGTGTCTTCCACCGAACACTGAGACTCCGGCACCATCAATTCCGTCTCGAGATCGACGGTCAGGTCATCGAAGAACAGATGTGCTTCATCGAGGTAATGAACTCCAGAAAGACCGGTGGCGAGATGCTGATGGCGCCTGAGGCGCTTATCGATGACGGCCTTCTGGACGTTGTCTGGGTTTCGAAGGTCAACCGGCGAAACCTGATGAGGACCTTCCCAAAAATCTTCAAAGGCACCCACGGCAGTAATCCCGCCGTTCATTTCCTCCGGGGGAAAAGGATCACGATCACGTCTCCTGAACACCAGATCCTGCTGCCGGACGGCGATCAACTGGGGTCGACGCCAGTGACGATAGACGTCCTCCCAAAACGGGTTCGCTACTTGTGGTAGGCAATTCGTCGGACGAATTGCATTTGGAGGATAAGCCAATCAACACCCTCGTCTCCCTATTTTTCTGGGCCCTCGGGTTAGTGCATTTTGCCGTCCTTGCCGGGGTGGCGCTCCCTCTCCTGTTGATCTTGCCGGCACGCAGGATCTTCCCAGTGGCACGTTGGCTCTGCCGCAACCAACTTCGTTTCATGGGCTGCCGGCTCGAGGTTCTCGGCTTGGAAAACGTTCCGAAAGATCGGGCCTGCCTCCTTCTCGGGAACCACGAGAGTCGTTTTGATGTCTTTGCGGTCGGCGGGGCGCTGCCCCGTTTTGCTGTCGGCCTCGAAGCCGCCCACCACTTCAAGATGCCGGTGTGGGGTCGGATCACTCGTGCCTGGGGTCAACTCCCGCTGCCCGAGGGCCGGATGGCCGAGGCGCGGGAGGCCTTCGACCAGGCGGCCGCAGTCCTCGCCTCCGGGACCGACGTCATCATCCTGCCCGAGGGCCACCGAACCCGAACCGGCGCCCTGAGGGAGTTGAGGAAGGGGGCCTTCCACATGGCGCTCGCCACCGAGGCGGACATCCTGCCCTTCGTGCAGCAGGGTTTGTATGAGTTTCACAACACCCACTCGTGGCGGCTCTTTCCGCGCAAGCTCCGAGTGATCTATGGTGAACCCATTCCCTTCGAGTCATTCAAGGATTCGTCGGTCGAGGAACTGAGAGAGAGAGTTCGGGAGGTGTTGGTGAGGCTGGATACTTGAATACTTGATACTCGAAACTGGAAACTGGAAATCCTGAATCCCGAGGAGCTGGACGATAACGGTGGACATTGTGGACTGGGTGGACTCAGTGGACTGTCCACCTAGAGGGTGTAGGGCATTGACGGCGGATGGATTTCGGAGGTCGTGAAGTGCCATTTGAGGCGCATTCGAGACGCTGTACTCACCGTACGGGCCGAGGATGCAACAAAAAAGGGCCTTTACGGCACCCGAAAGGCGGCGCTGATTCAATGCCCCACACGCTCCTAGCGCGAGCTCTCCCGGTAATTCCTATCTCCCCTCAGTGGCACCCATGCATGCTTCTCTTTTATTTTCAAATATTTACGGGTTTCCGAATGGGAACCAGCCCGGCGCTGTCCCCATTTATTTCTTGATTCACACCTTGCCGCACTCAACACCGGAACATATATTGAGGGATTACAGATTGTCCGAGAGAGGAACGCAGAAAAGCCGGGGAGAACTGTCGCCGGGTTTTGTGGATGCACCGGCGGCCGCCTGTGCATGGTGCCCAGTCGGCCGGCCCGTGCCGAAAGGGAGGTCTATCGTGCGACGCTTGAACAGATTAACTGGGCTGTGGATGGTTGTTCCACTTGTTCTGATCACCATCCCTGTTTTTGGGCAGACCAGCACCAACGTCCTGGTGCAGGGCTCGCCGTACAGCATCATCAACGGGGTCATCTTCGACGCCTCGGACCAACTGCACGCCGCCTCGGTGCTGGGCGGGATCTTCATCTTGGACTCGGAGACCGGGAGCATGCTCGGCAGACTGGGCCCCGAGCAGGGTGTGACATCGCCGGATGATTTAATTTTCGGGCCGGACGGGTCCTTGTACTGGACCAACATCCTGCAGGGCGAGGTCGGCCGGCTCACCCCGGACGGAGTCTCGACGAGCCAGCTCGTTGCCCCAGGGGTGAACCCGATCACCTTCTCCGACGACGGCCGGCTGTTCGTTGCCTGCGACTTTTACGGCGATGGGCTGTACGAGCTCGATCCGGAGCTGGTCGATCCGCCACAGCTGCTCATCGAGACCCTCGGCTGGCTGAACGCCTTCGACTTCGGACCCGACGGCCTGTTGTACGGACCCATCTGGACCGAGGACCGGGTGGTGCGTATCGACGTCGACGCCGAGCCGCCCACCGTCGAGACTGTCTTCGACGGCCACCACGTGAGTGCAGTAAAGTTCG
>JAUWTC010000307.1 GCA_030609785.1 Holophagae bacterium | reverse complement strand
TCCGCCGCGTGATCGTCAGCTCGACGATCTCGGAGGGGTCGATGTCCAGGCGGTGGGCGACTTTGGTTTGCAAATTTTCTTCGGGCTCACCGATGTTGAGGCGCAGACCTTCGACCAGGATTGGTTCAATAGACATGGTGAGAGCATAACCCGGAAGGCAGTAAGGATGAAGGATGAAGGCGGAAGGATGAAGGCGGACCAGCAGGGGGCGCGAAGAACACGAACCGTTACCGGTGGCTCGACTCGATGAGAAGTGGACAGAGTGGACGATTTGGACAAGGTGGACAGTCCACTGAGTCCACCAAGTCCACAATGTCCACCGTTTTCCTCCAGCACCTCGGGATTCGCCAGTTTCCAGTTTCAGCCACCCTACGTTTCCTGCCCCATTGCCACGGCATTGGAACTGCCCCGGCTGTAGCCCTCGAGGTCGATGGTGACGAAGCGGAAGCCGGCGGCCTTGATGCCGTCGATGATGATCGACCGGAGGCCGGGTTCCAGCGCCCGGTGCAACTCGTCCGGCGGGAGCTCGAGGCGAGCAAGATCGTCGTGGAAACGGACCCGGTATTGGCTGAATCCAAGGGAGGCGATCAGGGCCTCGGCAACAGCAACCCGGCCGAGTCCGGTGATTGAAACAGGGGTGCCGGTCGGGAAGCGAGAGGCCAGGCAGGCCATCTCCGGCTTGTCCGCGGTCGGGAGGTCCAGTTCGGCCGAGAACTCCCGGATGATCTTCTTGTCGATGCCGAGTTCGACGAAGGGTGATCGAACGCCGAACTCATCCGCGGCCCGGCTTCCCGGCCGGTGGTCGCCAAGGTCGTCGGTGTTGAGGCCGTTGACGATGGTGCTCAAACCCTGTTCCAGGGCGACGCCGCTGCAGATTCGATAGAGTTCGGTCTTGCAGTGGTAGCACCGGTCGCCGTCGTTGATCAGGTAGGCCGCCAGAGAGGTTTCGTGGGAGGACTCGAGGCGGTGACGGATGCCGATCCGCTCGGCGAGGTCCTTGGCTTCGTCCAACTCCCGGGGCGCCAGACTGGCCGAGACCGCCGTCAGGGCCAGGGCCCGTTCGCCCAGGGCGTCATACGCCGCCTTGGCCAAAAGGGTGCTGTCGACCCCGCCGGAAAAGGCCACCAGGACCCCGTCGTGATCGGTGAACCAGTCCAAAAGACGATCGTAGGCCTTGATGTCAGTCATCATCTTTCGCCTCTTGGGGGAGTCCGCCTGCGGCCGCCAGAATATCTCGGACCGGGACCCCGGTTTTTCGAGCCAACTCGGCGCAGGGTTCAAATTCGGGCACCCGGCGCACGACGGTGTCACCGATCAGCGCAGCCTTGACGGGAACCGGCCCCCAGGGTGTGTCGGCCGTTTCCATGCGGCGGCGCAGGTGTCGTTTGCCGACCGGAGTGATGCGGCACCCGAGGGACGTGGTTTCCCGGAGCAGGATCGTGACCACCGGATCGACGGCGGAATGCGGGGCCAGGGCAGTGATCAGGTGGCCCGGGCGCCCTTTCTTCATGACGATCGGCGTGGTGTAGGCGTCGACGGCGCCTGCCGACAGGAGGTGCTCGATGACGACGGGCAGAACCCGAGGGTCCAAATCGTCGATGTTGCACTGGATCAGGAGGGCCTCCGTCGCGATGGTGTCATCGGTGGCGGCGGCAGTTCCGACGAAGGCCCGTACGACATTGGGAAGGCCGGGGTATTCGCGACTGCCGGCTCCGACGCCGACGGCCTCGACCGTCATGGCGGGCATCGGCCCGAAACCGTTGGCCAGGGTAGTGACCAGGGCGGCGCCGGTAGGGGTCACCGTCTCACCCTCAACGCCGGCGTCACGGACGGGGACCCCAGGCAGCATCGCCGCAACCGCCGGCGCCGGCAGGGGCAGGGTTCCATGGGCGCATTGAACGGTCCCCGAGCCCATCGGCAGGGGTGAACAGATAATCTCGTCGACGGCCAGTAGCTCGAGGGCGATGCAGGCGCCGAGGATGTCGATAAGGGCGTCCACGCAGCCGACCTCGTGGAAGTGCACGGTGTCAAGGCTCTCGCCGTGTACGGCGGCTTCGGCGCGGGCCAATGTCAGGAAGACCTCTTTGGCCCGTTCCTTGGCAGCGGCCGAGGCTGACGAACGGTCTATCAGCTGTTCCATGTCCCGGAGGTTCCGTTGGTGAGGGTGGGCCGAGGTGTCGAAAACGACCTCGAGACGCCTTGCGGAGAAACCGCCGGGGCGGCCCGACGACCAACGGAGCGAGACGTCCGCGAACCCGAGGCTGGTGGGGATGGCCTCGACGGCCGCCGTGCCGGCGCCGGCTTCAACCAGTGCGCAGAGCAACATATCTCCTGCGACTCCGCCGGCGCAGTCGAGAAAGAGAACCCGGGCGCTCATGGGGTCTCTCCTTCAGGATCGCGGCGGGCAATCCGGTGCGCGACGGTGGCCGCACCGAACCCGTTGTCGATGTTGACCACACCGATGCCTCCGGAGCAGGCGTTGAGCATGCCCAGCAGGGCCGCGATACCCCCAAAACTGGCGCCGTAGCCGACCGAGGTTGGCACGGCAACGATCGGACGGCTGATGAGACCGGCGACGACCGACGGCAGTGCCCCTTCCATGCCGGCGACGACGATCACAGCACGCGCATATTTCAGGCGGTCGAGAACGCCGAACAGGCGGTGGATACCGGCAACGCCGACATCGGTGATGCGGTCGACCTCGTGCCCGAAGTGCTCAAGCGTCGCCGCGGCCTCTTCGGCAACGGGGAGGTCGGAGGTGCCGGCACAGACGACGGCGACTGCGGGGTGGATCGCAGGCGACGGGGGAGGCGTGGCCAGGATGCGACCCGAGGCGTTGTATTGGAGGTCCTCAAAAGTGTCCACCAGGGCTGCAGCCCGATCGGGCTCGAGGCGGGTGACCAGCACCGAGCCGTGGTGGACAAGACTTCGCTCGATCAACTGTTCGAGCTGTTCGGTGGTCTTCCCCGGGGAAAAGATAACCTCGGCCATGCCGGTCCGGTGCTTGCGGTCGGTGTCCATCTGGGCAAAACCCATGTCGTCGATGCCGTTCAGTTTCGCAAGCTGATCGACCGCGTCATCGATGTCGAGGTCCCCGGCTGCCAGTTTCTCAAGCAGTGTTCGAATGTCGTGAGGGTTCATGTGTCTCCGTCGCCTTTTGGGGCGGTGTTCAAAAGCCTCTCTCCCCAGAGATTCTACGCAAGACAGCAGGAAAGTTGTTAGCAGTCAGCTGAGCCTCCTGAAATATGCCGCAAAAAGAGCAGCCACAAGAATGCACGAAAAAGCACAAAAACGAGGAAAAGAAGTCAATGAAGGTCAACCAATGCACGTCCTGCAGTTCTCTGCAAATGCTGCAGGACGATTGAGTCGGTCCACCGGCCAGAGACGATATTGAAAAGGGCGCGGAGAGGTAGTTTTTTCTGTAACTTAAGCAGAATCACCAGTTGCGTGAAAACTTCTCCGAGATCTCAATATTGGCACGCATCCTGCTCTTGTTGGTACCCAACGGCGATCTCGGCTCGGTGCTGATATAACCCTCGCCGGAAAGGATTGATTATGAGGATTACCGGGAGAACATTGACGACCATCATCGGCGCGGGCGCTTTGGTCTTTGCGACGGGCGGTTTTGTTTCGGCGCAGGAAGCGGAGACCCAGGAGCAAGTTCCAGCCCAGACGAAAACCCAGGTCAAGAGCCAGACCAAGGACCAGGCTCAGGTTGAAGGGGCCCAGGGTCAGGGTCAGGGCGTTCAGGCGAAGAAGGGCCAGGGGAATACGAAGGGCCCAGGGGACGGTTCCGGCAACCAGGGTGCCGGCCCTCAAGACGGCACAGGCAACGGTGCAGGGAATCAGCCGGGTGCAGGCAACGGCCGGGGCCAACAGAACGGTCCGGGAGACGGCACGGGGAACCAGGGGGTCGGTCCTCAGGATGGGACCGGCGACGGCTCGGCGATGGGCCAGGGCCAAGGTCAGGGTCAGGGTCAGGGTCAGGGTGATGGCAGCGGAACTCAAGCCAGAAAAGGCAAAGGCGGCCAGGGTTCGGCTTCCTGTACCGGTTCCGGCTCCCGCTCTGGGTCCGGAGGTTCGGGTTCGGGTGGCGGTCAGCGTGGTGGCGGTCGCCGTTAGTACGATAATTCTGACAGGGCGCCCCTCTTTCTGGGGGGCGCTGATTTTTTGGAGACGCGCATGACTCTGCCAAGATTTAACTTTCGTGCTCTGACTTCCTTGACACTCTTATGGATGTTTCTCACACTGCTGGTGTCCGGGGCCGTGATTTTCATTTCGCCACCCGGCCGAATTGCTCATTGGACCGACTGGGCCCTTTTGGGTCTGACCAAGGAGCAGTGGCAGGCTGTTCATACGT
>JAUWTC010000279.1 GCA_030609785.1 Holophagae bacterium | reverse complement strand
CCCAGCTCTTCTCGGTCCGCGACGCCTGGTCGTACATTCCGCGCAGTCCTCTCGGCGGCAGGGGTGTCGCCGACCAGGGGGCAGGCCATTTCATCGCCCCCAACCCGCCCTTCGGCGTCGTATTCACCTATCACATGGCCGAGGAACTGCAATCCCAGAAAGAAGAACGACGGAAGGCCGAGAAAGAACTGGAAAAAAGTGGCGACGACACGCCTCGCCCGGACTGGGACCTTTTGGAAATGGAGCGGCGAGAAGAAAAACCAAGCGTCGTGCTGACCGTTCGAAATCAGGCGGGGAAGATTGTCCGGCGACTCGAGGGCCCCTCCGGCAAAGGCTTCCACCGTGTCGCCTGGGACCTCCGCTACCCGAACACGGCGGCTCGGGCCAAATCCCCGGAGGCAAAAGCCGATGACGAACCTTCACCGAACAGCGGGTGGCTGGCTCCGCCCGGTCGTTACACCGTGACCCTTTCGAAGAAAATCCAAAATACCGTCACTGACATCGGTGAGCCACGTTCCTTCGAGGTCAAATCACTGAGGAAGGGAGTTCTCGAAGGCAGCACGCCGGCCGAGACCGAAGTCTTTCTCAACCAGGTCGCGGAGTTCGAGCGATCAGTCAGCGCCGCAGGTCTCGCCATCAGCAAGGCCTTCGAGCACCTGGACCTGATTCAAGGGGCGCTCGCACGGTCGACCTCCGAACCGACTGGTTTCGACATCGAACTCGGCGCCCTGAAGACCCGGCTGTACGAGCTGGATCAGGCCCTGAGGGGCAACCGAAGCCGAGCCGGAGTTGGGGAAGCCGTGCCGCACACGATCAACCGCCGTCTCGAGGTCATCAAGGCGGGGAACCGCTTCTCGACGTATGGACCGACTCCCACCCATCGTCGGAGCCTCGAAATTGCCCAGGCGGAGTTTGCGCCACTCCTCCAGGACCTCCACCAACTGCTGGAAATCGACCTCCCCGCGCTCGAGGGCAGAATGGAAGACGCCGGGGTTCCCTGGACCCCGGGACGGCCGTTGCCGGAGAGTTACGGAACGCCAGAATAGCGACTCAGCGGTCATGGTCTACTTTGGGTGGGCCTTGGCCCACCAGCGTGTCTGAAAGGAGGTTGTAAGGGCGAAAAATCTTTCGCCCCTACGTTTGATTTCGTGGGCGCCCCCCATGGCCAGCCGCTTCCCAACGAGTTCATGTGTCCCCGTAATCCAGATCGACTCATCTGACCCCTTTGCCCTCAAGCCCCAGCTTCTCCACCGCCTCTTCCGCCGCTCGCCTGAACGCCCGAGATACTCCCCCAACCCCGAGCTTGACCCCACCGAAGAGCCGCGACACGACGATGCCGCCCTCGAGATCGTGACGCCTGAGGACTTCGAGGATCACCGTGCCGGGGCGACCGACCTCGCCATCGTCACGGGCCTGTTCAAGCAGCTTCTCACCATCTCGGATCCGGCAGGCCCAGCAGTGGTGGCGCCCCTTGCGAACCCTGCCCCGCGCAGCCTTGACCTCGGCCTGCACTGCTTCCAACGACGACGCCGGGAAGACCCGAGCCAGGAAGCGGGACCGTTTCTCCGTCACCTTGCTGTCTGCGATCTGTGCAATCTTCATGGCCGAACTCCTGTAGCATGGCAGGCATGACAGACGACTCCTCGAGCCCCGCCATCCCCCCGGAACGACGAATATACTCCAGCCGCACGCTCAATCTCAGGTCAATCGGCGCTATCGGCTACGACATGGACTACACCCTGGTCCACTACCGGACCGAAGCCTGGGAAGAGCGTGCCTACGCCCGGATGCGCGAACTGCTGGCCGACGATGGTTGGCCCGTGACCGGCCTGGAATTCGACCCGGAGCTGGTCATCCGAGGCCTGGTGATTGACGTCGAGTTGGGCAACGTCGTCAAGCCCAACCGCTTCGGCTATGTCGTCCGCGCCGCCCACGGCACCCGGCGTCTGGAGTTTGACGAGCAACGAGAGATCTATCGCCAAACCCCGGTCGACCTGGCCTCCCCCCGATTCATCTTCCTCAACACCCTGTTTTCACTCTCGGAGTGCTGCCTCTACGCCCAACTGGTCGACCGCTACGACGCACGGCTTGATCGATTTCCAACAGTCCACAGCTACTCCGACCTCTACCGCAAAGTGCGTTCCAGCGTCGAACGGGCCCACGTCGAGGGCCTGATCAAGAAGGAGATCACGGACAACCCCGAACGGTACGTCGAACCCGACCCGGAGGCGCCGATAGCCCTCCTGGACCAACTGGACGCCGGCAAGCGCCTGATGCTGATCTCAAACGCCGAGTGGCCCTATGCGCGAGATCTGATGACCTGGGCCTTCGACCCCTTCCTGCCGGGAAAGATGACCTGGCGGGACCTCTTCGAGTTGGTCATCCTCCAGGCTCGCAAGCCGGTCTTCTTTGCCCACCCGCTGCCGCTGTTCTCCATCGCCGACGAGGGTCTCGGCCTTCTCAAGCCCGTCGCCGGCCCCATCCCCGGTCCCGGTCTGTACGTCGGCGGCGACGCAATGAACGTTGAAGACTATCTGGGCATGAGCGGCGCGGAAATCCTCTACGTCGGCGACCACGTCTTCGCCGATGTCCGGGTGTCCAAAGTCGAACTGCGGTGGCGGACGGCCCTGATCCTTCGGGAACTGGAAGACGAGATCTCCCAGATCCAGGCCTTCGGCGCCGACCAGGATCGGCTGACAACAATGATGGCCGAAAAAGTCCGTTACGAGAACCTGCTGTCTCGTGCGCGATTGGACCTCCAGCAAAAGCGCTTCGACCGGGAAGGCGCTCCGGATCGGCTCGTCACTGATCTGGAAGAACTCGTCACCTCTCTCAGAGCCCATCTGTTGGAACTGGATCGCAGAATCGCCCCCTTTGCCAGGACGGCCTCATCCCTGAAAAACGAGCGTTGGGGCCTCCTGCTTCGAGCGGGTAACGACAAGAGCCACCTGGCACACCAACTCGAACGGTCGGCCGACATCTACACCTCGAGGGTGTCAAACTTCAAGCTGGCCAGCCCCTATGCCTTCCTGCGCTCCAGCCGAGGCTCCATGCCGCATGACCCCTCGCCCCCGCACGCCCCAGCGCCATAAATAAACCCGCGCCGAAGCGCGGGTTTGATTTGGATTTGGCGAGACCTCTAGAAGGTCACGCGGAAGCCCAGCTCGTAGCGCCGGGGGGACCGATAGGACAGCGGCTGGCCGATCGGAATGTAGTAGGTGAAGATGGGATCACCGGTTTCTGGGTCAACTTGCCCTTCGTCAACCGGATCACCCAGACCGCTTTCTTCGCTGGTGACGCGGAAGGCGGTCGAGTTGAAGGAGGCGTCCAGCTCTTGATTGAAGAGGTTGTAGACCGAGAGGATGACCGACATATCGGTCGGGCCGACTGTGAAAGCCTTGCTGACCGACAGGTCGGCGTTCCAAACGCTCTTGGTCTCGGTGTTGCCGCGCGGCTCGTGATTGATATCATAGAGTGGATAGAGGCCAGGAATGGCGCAATACTCCTGCGCCTCAGCGCTGATGCCGTAATATTCCAAAGCCTCCGGCGATGCGCCCAGGTAGTTCTGACAACTCGAATGGGAGGTGATGTGACCCGGCCCCGACCAGTAGGCGTCGAGACCGATGGTCCAGGAACCCGGCAGCAGCACGTAGCCGCTGGCCTTCAAGCGATCCTCACGATGGTCACTCAGGTAGCCGTCGATGTTGACGAAGTTGACCGGGAAGAAGTCGACCGTCTGCCGAGAGTAACTCCACGCTGGAGTGGTCTCGTTGTTGCCCTTGGAATCGGAGTGGGTCCAACTCAACAGGCCGTGCCACCAGTCGCCGCGGCTCTCGAACTTCCCGATGAAGGCGCTGTACTCGCGATAGAGATAGTTGTGGTTGCCGATGATGTACTGCGTGCAGCCTTCGTTGGTCGTCCAAGTCGAGGGGTCGTCAATATCCGGCGCCGGGACACTGGAATCCCATACCCAGGTGTTGTTGGAGCAGGAGTCCTCGATGAGACTCTTGGTCTCCTTGTTGACATAGGTGATTTCAAAGGAGGTCTCCGGGGCCACCTGCATCTCGAAGGCCAGGATCAGCTCGTCGGCGTAGGGCGCTTCCAGGGAACCCAGACCAGCCTGGTCTATGGTCTCGGAAGGATCGCTCTGGGTCGCCCCTCCGTGGGTGTCGTAGAGAACGTATTCATAGCCCTCACCGTTGATCCAGTCGATCCCCTCGGTGCCGAATAACGAGTCCAGGAAGTCGCGGTCGCAGGGCCAACCAGCGTTGCAGAGGAACTCCATCGTGTCGTACGAGTGGGTGATTTCGGTCAGACCGTTGGCATAGTTCATGACGGTCAGAGCCGTCGGGTCCATGTACCGGCCCCAGGAGGCACGGGCGACGTACTTGGCATTCCCCGAAATGTCCCACGCCACACCGAATCGCGGCTGCCAGCGATCCATGTCGGCGCCCTGCTCGCCGGCCGCGTTCACCAGCACAACATTGTCGAAGCGAACACCGGGCTTGATGGTCAAGTCCGGCGTTGGCCGCCAGGTGTCCTGCACGAAGAACGTCTTCACGTCGCCGGTCGTCTCTTTTGTACGCCGAACGGCCAGCGCGGCATCGTTGAAGCTGCCGTCGGCATTGTAGCCGGGGATTGCACCGAGTTCCGCCTCAGTGACATTCACGTAATCGTTGTAGTAGCCGTCACCGTTGATATCGTCGAAGACCTGGCCCGGCAGGCCGATGTCGTAGATG
>JAUWTC010000359.1 GCA_030609785.1 Holophagae bacterium | reverse complement strand
GGGCGTCCTGCTCGGTCTCGACCGCCTCAGTCAGGTCGCCCAGGAGGGGGATGCGATCGAGGAAATCCATCACCTTGGGGGCGGCAGTCTTGGCCCAGGCCGCTCCCTGCTGCCACCACTGGGGCAGCCGTTGAATCAGGTCGGAGCACTGTTCGACGATCAACGCCCCAAAGAACCAGCCGAAAGCGACAAGTGGGATGATGACCGACAAGAACACTGCGGCGAGAGCCAAAAGACGAGGCATCCTCAGCTTGGTGCGGATCCACTCGAAATAGGGTTTGAACACCAGGGCAGCGACACCGGATACCGCCAACGGCAGGAAGACTCCAGAGAAACGAGAGACGAAGGCCCCCAGACTCCAAAAGAGGAGCGCCACGGCAGCGATAATGATCGCGGCCGCAAGGATGGTCAGGGCGCTGGCAATCGTCTCTTGCTGGCGGGAGCTGAGTTCCAACTGCATGACATTACCTCTCTCTGTCAGGTGGAGACCACGGCCTTGAGGATCTCTCGGGAGGCCATTCGCCCGAGCGCGCCTTCGACGCCATCCAGGGTGCAACGCTCTTGGAGCAGGTTTTCCAGGTGCAGATCACCTCCGGCCAGGCGGTCCAGGGCGGCCTGGACGGTCGCCGGGCGGTGGTGGTAGACGCCCTTGACGGTGATTTCACTGTAATGGAGGCGGTGGGTGTCCAGTTCTGCGGTTGTCCCCGGTGCACAGCCGCCAAAAAGAAGGACCTCTCCTCCGGTTGCAACCGCCCCCATCGCGTTGGACCAGGCGGCCGGGGAGCCCGTGGCTTCGATCACCAGTTGAGCGCCCTGCTCCCGTTCGGTGGCTGCGCGTAGCTTGTCGCCGCCATCACGGTCGCCTGAGACCAGCACGGTTTCAGAAGCACCGAGGAGTCGCCCGACGTCGAGACGTTGGGGCACCAAGTCACCGAGAATGACATGGTTTCCCCGGTGGGCCAATTCGGCTACGAACATCAGGCCGATGGGGCCGGCGCCCAGAACGATGCACTCTGTTGGGTCCTCGAGGTCGCCTGCGGAGAGCCCGTGAAAGACGCACGCCAGCGGTTCGGTCATGGCGGCCAGGGCCGGCTCGAGACCGGCCGGCCGAGCGTAGGTGCTGCGCCTGACAAAGGTCTCCGGCACCAGGAGGTAATCCGCAAAGGCGCCGTTGAGATAGAGGAGATGGGTACACAGGTTTTCGCGTCCCGCTCGGCAGAACCGGCACTGACCGCACGAGGCCGAGTTGGCCACGACAACGGCGTCGCCCTCCCGCCATCCAGTGACCCCCGATCCTACGGCGGCCAGAGTCCCGGTCATCTCGTGACCGAATGGACACGGGGCGGACAGCATGGTTGGATGGCCTCCCCGCCGGTAGACCTTGAGGTCGGTTCCGCATGTCGTTGCGGCGTCCAAGTGCAGGAGGACTTGGCCGGCGGCCGGCTGGGGGATGGGTTCCAGGCGCAATTCGACATTTTCCGGCCCGAGAAGATAGAGCACCCGATGGGTCGGCATCACTGTGCTCCATTCGACGAGGGTCCGATCAAGATCTTGAGTGCCTGGTGTTGCCGGGCGAGGTCGACTGCGTCTTGCACGTGGTCAAGCGGAATGCGGTGGGTGATCAAAGGCCTGGGGTCCAGTCTGCCGGAGAACAGGAGGTTTGCGACTCGGTCCTGCTCATCGAGGCTGCCGGAGTAGCTGGCGACCACCCGTTGTTCGTTCTTGAACAGCGGGTTGAGTTCAAATCCCGCCGTTTCCCTTTCCGCGGCATGCGCAAAGAGGACGACGGTTCCACCGGGCCGAAGGGCCGCCAAGGCCGACATCAGGATCTCAGAGCCACCGACGGTGTCGAAAACGGCATCGGCCCCGAGGCCGGCGGTCAGTTTTTCGACGGTTACCCCGAGCTGTTCGGGTCTACAGCTCATGGTCGCCCCCAGAGCCCCGGCCAAAGCTCGTCGTTCTTCGATCGGGTCGGTGACGATGATCCCGAGGTCAGGATGGATCGCCCGCAGGACAACGAGGTGGAGGAGGCCCATGCTTCCGCCACCGACGACGACTGCACAGCCTTCAGTGTCCTGGATTTCGGCCTTGTCGATCCCCCGAAGTACACAGGCGGCCGGTTCCAAAAAGGCGGCCGACTCATCGGGGACATTATCGGGAATTACCCGTGCCGCCTGGCTGACGACGCGTTCCCGAAGGAGGATAAACTCCGAAAAGCCCCCCGGTGACATCAAGTTTTCCTTGAACACGGGGCACAGGGTTCTGCTGCCTCGGCGGCACAGGCCGCACAGGCCGCATGCGACATGGTGGGGCGCTACGATACGGTCTCCCGGATTGAGGGTGGCGACGCTGGCTCCAATTTGGTGCACGACCCCCACCAGCTCATGCCCGAGGACGGTACCGGCGGGCTGAGACCGGTTGTCCAACTTGAAGAGGTCCGTGCCGCAGAATCCGCACCATACCAACCGCAGAACGACCTCGCCGGGACCTGGAGCCGGGACGGGTCTGTGTTCGATGCGGAGATTGCCCTCAGGGGTGCAGGCAGCAACACGCATGTGAAGGAAAGACTCACTCATCGATATCGGAGAATATCAAAACCACTGCCCAACGAGGTGACTCACATCGACCTTGCAGCCTGTGTTTCCAGTTTCAAGTGGTCGCCCGCGTCCCAGCGTCCCAGCTTCCTGGCGTCCCAGCTGGTCGCCCTACATCCCGTCGACCATCATGCCGCGTTCTTCGTACCGCTGGACGATCTCGGGGTTTATGGTCCTGACCTTGTCGATCAGAACGTGGCTTTCAGCTTCATGTCCCGCTTTTCGCAGGACTGTTGCCAGGGCAAGCCTATTCGACAACTTGAGGAGGCCGATCCCGGCGTTGATGTAGGTCAGATGCTCGTCGGCCAATTTCAGTTCCCTGATCCCGCCCTCGAAGTCATCCTGGAGGGACAGGCGAACGCCGGTCATGTGGTGTGCCATCGGCTTGAGCAGCTCCCTGAAGTTGGATTTCTTTTCGGAACCGCTCTTTTCGATCAACTCCTTGACCTTGGTCTCGATCTCCAGAGCCGTGTCCCATTTTTCCAGGCGGCAGGCCGCGTGGTGGACGTGGATCGTCACACCGATGTCGGAGAGTTTCTCCGGGGGACAATCGCCCTCGGCAAGTTTGATGATCTCGGCCCACTCGCGGTCAGTCGCCAGGTGCCAGAAATCGACGGCACACCGA
This sequence comes from Holophagae bacterium, assembly GCA_030609785.1. Classification (GTDB taxonomy): domain Bacteria; phylum Acidobacteriota; class Thermoanaerobaculia; order Thermoanaerobaculales; family Sulfomarinibacteraceae; genus DAOWGJ01. Next base: position 620 of record JAUWTC010000359.1, on the reverse strand, counting down.
AAACGGTTTGCCATTTCATCAGACATCCCCTCCGTTTGGAGCGCACGCTCAATCTCCAGTGCGGCTCCGTCCCAGTCCTCTCTCAGGGCATCGACGATTGCAAGGTGCTCGAAGGCTGCGACGAAATCCGGCTTGTTGACCAACGCCTTTTCGAAACTCTCCCTGGCCTCGTCGTATCGGCCGAGCACGATGAACAACTCCCCCAGGGAATCGTGGGGGTTGGCCTGATCCGGGGCGATGAAGCGGTAGGAGGTGAAATACTCTTCGGCTTCGGCGAAACGTCCCTGCATCATGGTGATGTAGCCCAGTTGGTTGTAGGCGATGACCCAGTTGGGGCTGATTTCGAGCAGTCGCTTGTTGAGACGTTCGGCTTCGATCAGTTCACCCCGCTGCCAAGTCCCGAGTGCCTTGATATGCAACACGTAGGGGTCGTCAGGATACCGTTCGAGATAGGTGGCCATTTGGGTCGTGGCTTCGTCGAATCGGAGGTCGGTCAGCAGTTGGGCGCGCTGGAGCATGAACCGTTCGCGAGCTGTCAACCGGCTGAGATCGGCGGCGCCGGCTTCCGTCATCAATTGCACCGCGTGATCCTCGTCCTCGTACCGGCAGAAATCGGCCAT
>JAUWTC010000298.1 GCA_030609785.1 Holophagae bacterium | reverse complement strand
GGCGCCAGTCTGAAAATGCGATCACACTGGCCGGCCATGTCCTCGTTGTGAGTCACAATGACTGATGTCAGGTTTTCCTCAGTGTGCAGGTCCCGTATCAGACGGAAGACACCCTCCGAGGCTGCCCGGTCCAGATTGCCCGTCGGCTCATCGGCCAACAAGAGTCGCGGTCGCATCACCAAAGCCCGTGCCACAGCAACTCGCTGCTGTTCGCCCCCGGACAGTTGGTCGGGGAAGTGGGTCATCCGCGAACTCAGTCCTACAGTGTCCAAAAGCGCCTTTGCCTCCCGCCGGGCTTGGGCTGCCGTCCGTCCGGCAATCCGCATTGGAAGCGCAACGTTGTCTCGAGCGTCCAGCTCATCCAGTAGATGATGGTGCTGAAAGACAAAGCCAAGCATTGTGTTGCGCAACCGAGCCCGCTCAGAACCACTGAGGGTGGCGGTGTTCTGTCCGTCCAATTCCACCAAACCCTCATTCGCACGGTCGAGCAAGCCGACCACGTGCAGCAGCGTGCTTTTCCCCACCCCGGAAGGGCCGACGATTGCGAGCATTTCGCCCTTGCCGACCTCGAGATCGAGCCCTTTGAGCACCTGGACCCGAGCGTCACCTTCCCCATAGGCCTTGGAGATGCCTTGCAAACGAATGATAACGTTGTTCTCACTCATAGCGCAGGCCCTCCGCCGGTTCCCTGCGGGCCACAACTCTCGACGGCAGCCACGAGGCCACCGCCGACAAGATCAGGGCCAGCCCCACCACCTTGGCCACCATCATCGGGTCGACGGAAAAAGGAACCGACGAAACGACAAACACACCGCGAGGTAACGGCAGGGCCCCGGTGGCATCCAGAATCCACGCGGTGGCCACGCCAACGGCCGCCCCGCCGAACGCTCCTGCGGCGCCGATGCCCAATCCCAACAACAGGAACAACCGCCGAATCCGAACCGGCTCGAGACCCAGACTGGTCAGGACCGCCAGGTCCAGCCGTTTCTCAGCGGCCACCATTGCCACATTGCAGAGCAAGTTCAGAGCCGCGACGACCAGGATCAGTCCTACGGCAACGAAGATCAGAATGCGTTCGAGCGCGAGGGCCAGGAGCAGTGGACGGTTGAGTTCGTCCATCCCCAGAACGTCCACATCCTCCCGGCCGTCAAGAACCCGGCGAACCCTGTCGCCCAGTTTCCAGGGCTCCGACGAGTCCTTCAGGTCCAGGGCTTCGACCTCCGCCGATCCCCAAATGATCCGCTGGGCGACCTCCAGGGGTACACGCAGGACCCCGCCCTCGGCGCCGGGCTCGGCCACACCGACTTCTTTGATATCGACCCGGGCCCGCACCGGCACCGGCCCCAGGGGCGTCAGGCGTCGCCTGGGCGAAATGACGTCGACGACCCCAGTGGCGCCGATACCCAACCGGGCCGCCAACACCTGGTCCGCCATCACCGACTCCACGTCGGAACGGCCGACCAGCTGTGCCGGAACGGCATCGATGGTCGATGCCACCAAACAGTTTCCACGCACTGAGCGCACGATCTCGACATTGGGGAGCGAGTCATGCAAAAGAGACGCCAACTGATCGGCCTCGATCAGAACCCGGCCGGACGCCGGTCGGACCTGCGCATGCATTGATCGTTCGACCAGATCCCGGCGGATCGACGACTGAAAGCCCTCCAACAGGGCCAGCGTCACCACCAGAGCGACAACCCCCAAGCCCAGGCCCACCAGTGAAATCAAGGTCACCGTGGCCACGTGCGTTCGCCGGCGGATACCTATCAAGTACCGGCGGGCCAGGTGCAACTCAGCCCGCAAGGCGATCTCCGCTGGCCACACTGAGAAAAACGACCAAGGGTCAGTCCTTCGGCCGGAGCGCAGGGAACAGGATCACGTCACGAATCGAACGGCGGCCTGTCAAAAGCATGACCAGGCGGTCTATGCCGATACCCTCGCCAGCGGTCGGCGGCATCCCGTACTCCATCGAAACCAGAAAATCCTCGTCGACCACACCACTGGTTTTTTCGGCCTGTTCCACCAGCCGGCGCCTCTGTTCAATTGGGTCGTTAAGCTCGGTAAAGGCATTAGCGATCTCGATGCCTCCGGCAAAGAGTTCGAAACGTTCAACCGTCTCGGGGTCATCGGGGCGCGACTTGGCAAGAGGCGAGATCTCCCGGGGGAAGTCCGTAATGAACGTCGGGTTGATCAACTGGGTCTCCGCCGTCACCTCGAAGAGTTCCGCCAACAACTGGCCGTCCGAGCGCTGATCAATGCGTTCGACTCCCAATCGCCGGGCGACCCGTTCCATCGAAGTCCTGTCGACCAGATCATCCTCCGTCAGATCGGAGTACTCCAGGATTGCCTCCCGCATCGAAAGCCGACGCCACGGACGGGAGAAATCGATGTGGTCGTCACCCCACGGGCTCTCCAGCGACCCAAGGACCTCTTGGGCAACCGAGGTCACAAGCTCTTCGGTGAAATCCATCAGCATCTCGTAGTCGGCGTAGGCCCAGTAGAACTCCAGCATCGTGAACTCCGGGTTGTGGCGAGTCGAGATGCCCTCATTCCTGAAGTTCCTGTTGAGTTCGAATACCTTCTCGAAGCCACCGATGATCAGCCGCTTGAGGTAGAGCTCAGGGGCGATCCGCAGAAAAAGATCAATATCCAGGGTGTTGTGGTGGGTGATGAAGGGCCTGGCCGTCGCCCCGCCGGAAATCGGCTGCATCATCGGCGTTTCGACTTCCATGAAGCCGCGACCCTCGAGGAACCTCCTGATTGCCGATACCGCCCGGCTTCTGGTGACGAAGACCTTTCGTGCGTCGGCGTTCGCCAGGAGGTCCAAATAACGCTGCCTGGCCCGTGTCTCAGGGTCAGTCAATCCCTTGTGCTTTTCGGGCAAGGGCCTCAGCGACTTGGCCAGAACCTCGACCATCGCCACCCTGACCGACAGCTCCCCGGTCCGGGTCCTGAAGATCGCACCTTCGACACCGATAAAATCTCCAAGATCCAGGAGGTTGACGACCTCCCATGTGGCCTCGTCAAGGTCGTTCTTGCGGAGGAACAGCTGAAGGCGTGCGCCTCCGTCCGACAGGTCGGCAAAGATTACCTTGCCCTGGCGGCGGACCGCCTTGAGGCGGCCTGCCAAACGAACGGCTTCGGACCGTGACTCAAGCTCTTCCGTCGTCAGGCTGTCGAAGGCCCCCCGAATATCCGAAACTGATGTTTGGACCCGGAACCGTGAAGGAAAGGGATCGAGCCCGCGAGCTCGAAGTGCGTCCAATTTGGTCCGTCGGTCAGCCATCAGCTTGTCGAGGGGCTGCTGGGTCTGGGTCTCAGTCATTCTTCCTCCCTGAGGCGACGGATTGTAACGCAGGGCTTTCGAGAATGGGCAATTCGTCGGACGAATTGCATGGGGTTTGGGGTTTTTCCACTATTTCTATCGCTTCGAACCCGTCCGGCCTTCGCGGGGTGTTTTTTTGGACGCCGTTCGTGGGCCTCGTTTCTCCTTCGGCTGGGCCTTGCGGGTCGCTTTGAGGAGCCTCTCGACCTCCGTCCCCGTTAAATCCCTGAACTGGCCCGGCGAGATGTGATCATCCCGAAGGGGACCGATTGCCGTCCGGCGCAACCGTTGCACCGGGTGACCGACCCGGAAAAAGAGCTCGCGGACCTCGTGGGTCCGACCTTCCGTGACCTCAACCCTCCACCAGGAATTGCCCTCACGGGTGACGCGCTCCCTCCTGGCACTCTTGGGGATAACCTTCTTCCCGTCGATGTGAGCTCCACGTTTCAACCTGACCAACTCAGCCTCCGACAGATTCCCCCTCACCTTGACCAAATACTCCCGGACAATGCCATACCTCGGGTGGGCCACACGAGTGGCCAGGTCGCCGTCATTGGTCATCAGGAGTAAACCCTCGGAGTGATAGTCCAGTCGGCCCACGGGATAGACCCGTTCTCGGATGGTCGGCTTGAGCAGATCCACCACCGTCGTCCGCTCTTCGGGATCGTCGCACGTGGTCATCACCTGGCGAGGTTTGTACAACAGGATGTACCGCGACTTCTCTTCTCGACGCAACATCTTGCCGTCGACCTTGATGTGATCGACCGACGGATCCGCCGATGAGCCCAGCTTGGCGACGACGCCGTTGACCGTCACGCGTCCCTCGTTGATGATCCGCTCACCCTCACGACGGGAACACAAACCCGCCCTCGCCATCAGTTTTTGCAGTCGTTCTTGTGCCATCATTCCCTCCTCGTTGGGGGGCGCGCCCGATATCAGGCCGCCTCCGGGACATTCCACCTCGCGGCGGGGGTCCGAACTTTAGCACACCGGGTCAGGGTCAGCACCGTGAATCCAACCAATGTAGGATGGCACCGGCACAATCCAAATTCAGGATTGGCAGAGAATCGAATCACACCGCGGAGGAACAAGACAGTGAAACGGAACAACGGCCTCACCCTGATCGCAGTTGCAGTATTTTCGCTCCTTGCCCTGTCCATAGTTGCCGGTGCACAGGC
>JAUWTC010000075.1 GCA_030609785.1 Holophagae bacterium | reverse complement strand
CGAGGACCAGTTTGCGGTTGGGGTCGTCCGAGTCCCATGCCTCCAGCCGGGTGTCCCTCTCGGCCATCGTCTCGGCCATCTTCGCGATGGCGGGGTAGCGGTCAAAGACCGAGGTGACGATGCCGGTTGACAGGAATCGGTTGAGGGTCTGTTCGGTGCACTCGTAGGGGTAGTCGATCAGGTAGGGGAGGGCATCAAGCACGCCGTAGAAGAGCTGGGCATCGATCGAAACGACCAGTTGATCGTGGATCAGGGTCGGGTCGTCGGCCAACATGTCCGGGAAATGCAGCTCCCGCCGGTCGGCATCACGAAGCGCGGCGAATCGACTCTGGAACAGGTGCATGCGCCCGGGCAATACCGGGAGGGGCCGAATTTCGCCGTCTGAAAAGTCGCCGGCCGTTGCCGTCACCTTGAATGTGATCAGTCCGGGGCGGGGCGGGACCTTGAGCGGGAAGGTCAGAGTCGTGCCTTGGCCCGGTTCGACGGTAAAGTGTGTGTCGTCTGCCTCTTGGGGATCGATGCCGAAGGCAGGGCGCAGGTCCTCGCCGGTGTCGGGGTCGGTCAGTTCGAGACGAAGCGAACCCCCGAGAGTGGTCTCTCCCGCGTTGTTGACGACGACCCTGAGGGAGGCGCGATCACCTTCACGAAGGAAACGCGGCACAGCGGGCCGTACCATCAATTCCTTGACGGTCTTGACCTGCCGCCGCTCGGAGGCGCCACGGAGGTCCCGCGTGACCGCGTGAACCCAGAGATTCCACTCGGTCACCGAGTCCGGCGTTTCGAACTCGATGACGACCGAGCCGTCATCCGAGGGCACCAAATGGGGGGAGAAGAAGGCGGTTTCTGCGAAGTTGGACCGGATCTCGGCAGGTGGTGCTTCGTCCGTCTCCGCTCCACTCCCGGCGATCCCTTCGTCGAACGCCATCGACTCCTGGACCTCGGCGGTCACGGCCACTGCGTCAGCTTCCATCATTGGAGCCGGCGCCGCCATGGCCATCTCGCGCATGGCGCCGGATTTCATGAGGTAGCGCCCGCCTCTGTGGCCCGGGCCGCCGATGCCGTACCCGTCCAGCATTCTCAGACGATCGCGGCCGAGAGACGGTGGTGACGGCACGAGGATGAAGCCGTTCTCGTCCCGCCAAGCCGAACGGGCGGCTCCCAGGGTCGAATGTGCCGATGCAAAGGCCACCAGCGATGGGTAGAGGTGGTCGACCGTCGGCGGGTTGTAGGGCGCGAAGAGGTCCAGGCTTCGGTCGTACATCGAGGCCAGGACCTCGGCGGCGTCGCGGTCGAGGGTATCCCCGTCGGCACTTCGAACGGTGACCCGGAAGGTCTCTTTCTGCCCGGGGCGTAGACGGTCGCGGAAGGTGGCGAATTCCAGTTTGAGCTTTCGGTCGTCCCACGGGACGAAGACCTGCGCGTTTGAGGTGATCAATTGATGATCGCGGAGCACGGTCAGGGTGGCGCCGAAGCCGCCCCGCAGGCCTTGATCGACGGGGATCTCGATGATCTCCTGATCCCGGCCGGCTCGAATGACCCTACGGTCGAAGCGCCTATTCTGACGGTAGAGTTCCAGGATCATCACCTGGCCCTGGAAGCCTGAGTGCACGAAGAGCCGGGCTGTGCCGCCGACGGCGACGGTCGGTTGTTCGACCGCGAGGAATGCCGGCAGTGCAACCCGAGTGTCGGCTGGATGTGCGATCAAAAAACTCTGCTGGGTCTCGTAGGGCGTGCCGAAGGCGTCTTCGGTCGTGTAGATGAGCCGATAGGCCCCGGGCTTGAGGGATGGGATCGTCAACGATGCGCGTCCGTCGGCGCCATGCTTGAGTGTGCCCCGGGCCTTCTCCAGGGCCTCGGTCCAGGCGCTCAACACCCGGATGGGATCGTAGCGGATGTTCCATCGTGGCCGGGTCCGGTCGCCGTCGGTGACATGGAGATTGTCTTCGTCAACCGTGACCGGCTGTTGGGCCGGTGTCAGGGTCTGGGGTGGGTTTGCCAGACCGACCAGACGCCAGGTTCCGGCGCCCGAGCGGGGAGTGGCATCAAGATCGGTTCGGAGGATCGAAATGTCGCGGGCCTGATGAGCCGTCACATAGCCGCCGCCGAGGTCAATCGTTGCCTCGACCGCGGTGAATCCCAGCCGGAAGGAGCGGTCGGCCGACCGTGTCTCGCCGCCGGGGTCGGTCGCATCGACCGTCAGCCGGAAGCGGTAGGTGACACCTCGTTCGGCCTCCCTCTCGTCCGCTGAGGGTGTGAATCCGACCTCGAACGAGCCGTCAGCCTCGATGCGCCCCTCGCCGGATGCAACAACTCTGGGCTGAGCGATCGGCCACGGCCGCCACCAGGACCACCAGATGGGATAGACCGGTTCCCGGGTCACTTTCCAGCGGATGTCACCCTCCGCCACGGGCAGGCCGAAGTAGTAGTCGACCGACCCCGACAGGACGGCCGGGCGGTTGAGCCGAAGGGCATCGGGCGGATCGGTGATCTCGACGGTGAATGTCGGCCGTTTGTACTCCTCGACCCTGATCGAAGTCGAGCCATATCCTACCGAGGTCTCGAGGGACCAGCGGCCCAGCATGCGACCGGCCGGGATTTCGAATGAGCCGGACGCCGATCCGAAGTTGTTGGTCGTCACGGTCTGAGAGGCGACCTGCTCATAGTTGGCGTCTTCCAGGGTGACGGTCATCTGGGTGTTCGGGAGGGTCTTGTAGCGGTGGTCTGCTCCACCACCGGAGAAGGGGAGGACCTTCCAGTGAATGGTCTGCTGAGGCCGGTAGACGCTGCGGTCGGTATAGAGCAACGCATCGCTCCGGCGACCGGGTTCACTGTCATGGGTTGGGGACAACGACCCGTCGAGGTCCAGATCCTCGCCGTGGCGAGCGAGCAGGAAGTAGCGGTGGGAGCGGTCGTCAAGGTCGATCGTCACCCGGCCGTCGGATGCGGTTCGGTAGGTTCCGATTCGCCGGTGGCCCTTGCGCCAGTCGGCTCTGTAGAGGTCGATGTCGACATCGGCCAGGGCGGCACCTGAGAACCCCTGCCGGGCGGTGATCTCCCAACGCCCCTCGAGAGGTCGCCGGATCAGGACCAGGTCTGAGAGGATGAAATTGAAGGCCAGACGCCGGTTACCACCGGCCGAGAAATCCTCACGGGCGGATGCGATGACCAGGTACGCCCCCTTTTTGTTGAGGGGTGGCACGACGTCGGTGTCGTGGTCTCGGTAGTCGGTGGTCGCCGGCAGGTTGATGGACCACTGGGCGACGGGGGTCCGGTGCCGGAGGTAAGTGGGCACTTCCCGGTGTCCCGGAAGGAGATTGTAGTCCTTGCCCGAGCGGATGATCTCTTCGAGATCGAGTTCGTAGGCGCGGAAGAAGACGGTCTCGAGATTCCGGTGTGACACTCGGATCGAACGGCGGCCCACGCCGTCGTTCGACATTGCCCCGACCGAGTATCGTGGAGCCTCGATTTCGGCGACGATGTGACGGCAGGCCTGGGCGGCGACGCCGGTGGTGTGTCGTTTCAGCCCGCTGAGGGCGGTTTCCCTGGCCTGGATCAGGGCATCGGGCGTTTCTTCCTCCTGCTGGAAGCCGGCGACCGTGGCCTGGCCCATCGCCCACCATTCCAGTTGGGGATCGATGTCCTCCAACGTCGATTGCAGACTCTCTCTCAAAGCAACCTTGTCTTCAGAATCCGAGATTGCTGAGTGCAGGCGTTGAATACGGCTCAAGCGGGCCTCGAGGCCGGCCTCCGTCCTGTCAGCGGCCAAGTGCCATCTCTCCAGATCACCGAGGATGGCGGCCATCCGCTCGAGGGGATGGATCGAGGTATCGGCCAGCTGGTCCGTTGTCAAATTGGGACTGCCGTCAGCAAGGGCAGTGAGATCCAACCGGTAGATGTCGTACTCGTCTTCGGGGCGCCATAGCGAGGAGTCCTCCAGCAGGTCGGTCCAGAGGTAGGAGATCGCATCGCGGAGGGTCCCTCGAATCCGGGGTGGGTAGCTGTTCTGGAACAAGTAGCGTGAGAAATCTCCCAGGGGGCCGTCGCCCCATTCGTCGCGCTGGGCCCACATTCGGCCATAGGCTCGGTGGGCTGCCGCCACGATCTGGTCGTGGGTCCACCGCTTGAGGTCGAGAACCTCGTCCGAGATTACGCGTTCACGCTCCCGGATTTCCCACGAGTACTGCTGGGCGTAGACCACCATCGCCTGGGCTGTGTAGAGATCGAGGATCGCCCGCGAAGTGGGATCTTCGGGCCAGGGATTCTCCAACAATTCCTTCACGGCGGATTCGTAGCCGTGCAGCGCGACCCGGAGTTGGGTGGCCTCGACCAGGGCTCGGGTCCAGTCTTTGGTGTTCTCTTGGACCTCCGCGCGGTCCCGGAGTTGTTCGACCATGTCCAATGCGGCCTGGAACTTCTGGTCTGCAATCAAATGGTCGACCCTTTTCCAGTCCAATGGAACCTCCTCAGGCGCCGGCGTCGCAGTGGTCGGTGGACCCGTGGTGGGGTCGGGGCCCCCGAGTGCCACCGAGCCGCCGATCAGAGCGGCCAAAAAGATCGGAATCAGGCTCAATCCCAGAAGACGCCGGCGTGGTGCTTTGATGGTGTCGTTCATCCTCCCAGTGTAGCGGGGTCCGGAGGGAGTTCGGCGGGGCTGTGTCGTGAAATGATGGTCCATACCCGGTTGGACACGTCGGGGAGCCAAAACGAAACCCGAACCAGAATGGCAGGAACACAATGTCGCCCAGGCGCAGAGATTCAATCAAGGAGGTCTGTAGGGGCGGACCCCCGTGTCCGCCCGGTCCGGTCTCTCCGCGGCGTCCGAGGAGACAGGGACCTTCACATAGGAATCAGTGTCTTGGTTTGCATTTCTCTATGAACGAATAAGTTGCCCTCTTCTTGTGGCTTTTTGCTAGTGCCTAAACCTCCAATACCGCCATCTTCAACGGTGGCTGATCGTCGAAGCTGGGGAAGTCTGCCTCCGGCTCGATCAGCTCGACTGCCTTGATCGGTCGTCCGGCCTTGGCCGCCGAGCGCCGGAGTTGATCGAGCCATGGTTCGCGTTCAACCCGGGCGACATTGTTGGTGCACAACAAGCGCCCACCGGGGGCTGTGGCAAGCAGTGCGGGTTTGAAGACGCTGGCGTAGTCGCGGATCAGGTCGACAGTACCGAAGGGGCTCTTGGCCCAGCGGGGTGGATCGAGTATTACCATCTCAAATTGTCGAGGTTTAAGGCGGGGGTAGTTGCTGGGGGCACGAGAGCCACGGCGACGACGGAACGTCACCGGTAGCCCGGCCAGTTGGCGCAACGCCGGGAAGACATCCGATTGGATAAATGAGATTCCCGCCCCGATGCCGTTGAGGGCGGCATTTTCTCGCCCCACGGCCAAGGCTGATTGGGAAAAATCAACATTGACCACCTCAGAGGCGCCGGCATGGGAGGCGCACACCCCCGTCCCGCAGGTATAGGCGAATAGATTCAACACCCGAAGTCCCTTCGCTTCGGATTGCACCCAGCGTCGCCCGGCGCGGAGGTCGAGAAACAGCAACGGATCCCGACCCCGGTGTCGGCCCCGGGTGCGATAGCAAACCCCCAACTCATGGCAGGTCGCTTCGTTGTCTGTCTCGAGCGGGTCACCCAAGGCAACGGCCTGAGGGTGTTTGCCGCTTCTATCCATATAGAAGCAGGTCAGAGGCTGTTCGAGCTGTGTTTCGACTATGGTCTGAATTTGCGCCAGATGCTCTGCATCCAGGCTGTGATGAAAGGACTGAATCATCAGATGAGGGCCGTAGCGGTCCACAGTAACTCCGGGGAGGCCCTCGGCGGCGCCGTGAAAGAGCCGATAGCAGTCGGTTCCTTCTCCGTGCCACTGCGCCAGCAATGGCAGACGTCGCTTGAGGGCTCGGCTCAGCAGGGCAGGCAGATCAACATCAGTCATGGTGGCTCGATCATACGCCGAATGGACTGTGGTGGTGTAGGTCGCGGTGAGAACAAACAGCGAGTTGTCAGTTCAGAGTCTGAAAAAGAAGGGCCCGGCCAGAAGGCCGGGCCCGGTTGATTAACTGGAGATCGGGCTATTCGACCGAGTCCCCGCAAAATTCGCCGTTGTTGTAGCGGTCCAGATACGTGGCCAGCTCATTGGCCAACCGGGCATCCGGATTTTTCTTATTCAGGTTGTCGTGCCCGTCGCCGTTGAAGTTGTACTGGTCGAGCAGTGCCTCGGCTTCGAGGGCCACCTGGTTGATGTCAATCGTATCCAGGTCCGGTATGCAGGCGCCGGCGCCGAAGTTCAGCTGTGCCGCCAGCAGGTGGGTGGCAAGGTTATGCAGCGGATCGTTCGCTACCTTCCTGCCGTCGCCGACCTCCTCCGGGTCACCAACTTTCCGCTTGTCGAGGATATCAACCGCGACCGCGCAGGTGTCGATTAAGAACAGGAAGTCGTCACTGAGGATGTCATCCCAGGTGATCCCTCCGCCGATTGCCGGGTCGAGTACGTCCTCGAGCAGCCAGAAGCCCTCCTGCCAGCCGCCGTTGGCGTCCGCGGTGTACTGTTGGCCGCCGCCGGTGCAGCGGTTCCAGTTCTTCCAGTAGCCCGGAGTTCTCGGCCCGCCGCCGGGCGAACGGTTGTCTACGATGAAGTGCAGGGTCGTGCCCGGGGTGAGCAAAATTCCGGTCGATGCGCCGATGTCCACGCACCGGTTGCCGAGATCCTCCGGCGGATCGTCGGCGGCATTGGGGTTGTACGGAATCACCGTCGCGTCGCCGATGCCGTCACCGTCGATGTCGACCCGCCAGAAGGCTGAGTAGCCGGCCGGAACTTCCATTTCGCAAAGGGTGTAGGCCGCATTCGGATCGAGGTTGGTGTCGCCGAATTTCAGTACGCCAGCGTCTGCAGGATCGGTCGGTGTGCCGTCACTGGCCACCACCGGTCCGTCGAAGAAGCCGTTCGGACCTTCGTAGAGAACGAAGTTCCACGTCTTGTTCGGGTCGTAGAAGCCGTTGGTCAGCTTCAACAGATCGACCCGCGACATCTCGGTGTTGTCAAATTCGCAGGAGAAAACCTGATCGGCCGATGCCGGGTAAGTGACCTCGAAGGTGCATTCGAGCGAATCGTTGACCCAACCCTCGGGAAGGAATTCTACGATCTTCCAGGTGCCCTCGTCCTCCAACCTGGTGTTGAAGACCACTTCGCCAGGACCGCCGAGGGTTCCCACTTCCGTGGCGTTGCCGAGATCGCTGGTATCAGCATCCGGAGCGAAGAGGCCGAACTCGAAGGGGTAGGCGCCGATGTCGTCCCCGCCCTCGCTCGCGGTCTTGATCACTCTGGCCTCAACCGGAATCTGGCAGGTCACGTCCACGCCCTGGTCGGCATACTGGCCGGTTTCGGTGATCTCGGCCCTGTTCGGTACGGTGTAGTTGTAGAAGCCATCGGTGTAAAGCCCATAGTCGGTCGGGCATTCGAAGTCGCCGTCGTAGCTCCAGCCCTGGTCTGTGCTGGTCTGCCACGGCGCCGTGCTATCCGGCTGGGTGTCGGTGACCTCGATGGTCTCGAAGCCGATGACATCGTCAGGATCTCCGAAGACATAATCGGCAGTCGCATCGAAGCCGACGCCGTTCAGGGTCACGGTGGCGGTGTTGGTGCCGTCCACCTTGTCTGCGAGATCCCTGGTGTAGCCGCAGGTTGCAGAACTGCCGGCAGGAACCTCACGCGTTCCGTCGCAATCGAGGGTGGCCGCTCCGCCGCCGACGAAGTCGGAGACCGACACCGTCATTGCCAGGTCTGGCCGTGGGTTCTGCACGGTGATCGTGCCGAAGACCGCGAAATCGTACTCATCCATCGTCTGGTCAACCGCAACATCGTAGGCCGATTGGAAGGTGTCTCCCGGGAAACCGACGTGGGATGTCGGGTCGGCGTCCTTGGTGATGGTCCACGTGAACTCTCGCAAGTAGGACGTGTCGGCGTCCTTGGTCGGGATCGGTGCGTAGCAAGTGATCGTAGTGCTGGCGTCGGCCGAGTCGGTCTGACCCTCACTGCCGGTGACGACCGCGTGGTTGTCCTCGGTGAAATCGTAGGCGCCGTCACCATCGTAAAGGCTGACGTCTCTGGAGCAGAGGTCCTCCTCGGTCTCGGTCCACTCCCATGGACCGTCGCCCGCGTTGACGGTGATGGGGAAGTCGCCCTCGCGGTCGTCGACGACCTCGGCCGTGCCGTTGATGACGGTGGCCTCATAGGTAAAAGCCTGCTGGCCGCTGAAGTCGATTCCGTTGAATGTCGCCGTCGCGATGTTGAGATTCTCGTCCCCGTCGAGACCGTCATCCGTGGTGGCCGAGTACGAGCACACCAGGGAGCCGGCCGCCGGCACCACGTAGCTCGAACAACTCACGGTCGCAGGCACACCGTTGATGAAATCGATCAAGTCGGTGATCGTCATCGCTTCGCTGGGGTGTGCGTTCGCAACGGTGATATCGCCCGTCACGGCGTAGTTCTCGTCAACCGAGGTCTCGGAGAGGGTGACGGTCCAGGTCCAGGACATGGTCTCGCCCACGAAACCGCTCGCCGATTCCGGGTCCACCGACTTCTCGATGTCCCAGTCATGGCGTTCGTCGTAGACGCCGGCCGCAGTCTTGGTGACCATCGGGGCGTAGCAGTTGAGGGTGACCGTGGCATTGTCGGAGTCCCCGGTCTCGTCGATGGTCGCCGTATTAAGCCGCGTCATCGTGAAGAATGCGTCTGAATAGACGCTCGGGTTCGTG
>JAUWTC010000067.1 GCA_030609785.1 Holophagae bacterium | reverse complement strand
TGGTATTTGGGCCCTCGGGGGATGTGGCTTCCAGTTGGGGCGATCTCGGCCCGGCGGGAGATCGGGTCAGCGTGGTGCGAGAGTGGACAACCGGGTTGGGGACTGTTGACCGCGTTCAGTTGAGGCTGGCGGAAGAACCCTGGACGCTGCTGGGAGATTGGCCGACTCGGGGTGGACTGGACTCGTCGCGGGAATCGCCGATGTGGTGGGTGGTCTTGAGTCGGTCCGGCGCCGTAGCTGCCACGCTTCACCCGGATGTCACGCCGTTGGGGCCTGCGCGTGCGGGAGCGCTGTACCACCAAAGGGGCGGTTGGACGTGGATGGAAATCGGTGGGGCCCGTCATCCGGCCAGGATCGTCAGGGAAAGGGCGTGGCTGGTGGCGCGGGTTGCCCATGTCCCGTCGGCCGCGACGTGGATTGTCAGGGGTCTGCTGGCGGTGCTGTGGGTTTTGGCGGCAATGGCGGTCGCGAGGCCGCCGGGTCTGTGGCATGAGGGCACGGCGACGTTCGGGGGCAGACTCCGGCTGTTGGTTGCCGGGGCGGTCATCGTGCCGTTGGCTGCGCTGGCCCTGGTGTTGCAAGTCAGGATTTCGGGACAGGAGGCGGAGACAGAGCGAGCGTTGGGCCTCGACGCCTTCAGGTCAGTTCGGTACACGGCCGAGCACCTGGGTGGCGATTTTGATATCAATGACGACTTTGCCAGGTGGTTGGCGCTGGGGTGGGGCGGAGAGGTCATTCTCTTTGACGGCATCACAAAGGTCGCGAGTTCACGGCCCGATCTTATGGACCTCGGACGGCTGCCTGGACTGCCTTTGGTTGACGTTTTCCCACTTTTTCTGCTGGGTCGTGACGACGTTGTCGTTCGCCGGTGGGGCCGTGAAATGGTCGTTGCCGGGGCTGTGACGCTCAACCGGCAGCGAATGCTGCTCCAGCTATTCAAGGAGGGCCCATATGGAGACAGGGATCTGCCCCGGGCCGTCGACTGGCTCTTCGGGGGGGCGGTCGTGGCGGCCCTGTTGGCCCTGGCCCTGGCGGGACGGATCGAGAGGAGACTCAGCCATTCGCTGAGGGATCTGGTCGGTGTTTCCAGGAGGCTCTTGGACGGCGAACCGCTGGGTGTCGTCGAGCGCCCTCGGGAGCGGGATCTTTCCGAGGTGCTCGAAGCCGTTGAAACGATGGCGCATGCGGTGCAGGAACGCGAAGCATCGCTGAAGGACCAGGAGGAGATGCTGAGGATCACGTTGGCCAACCTGGAGCCGGCGGTGCTGGTGCTCGACGAAGAGGGTCGAACTCTCTTTGCCAACCCCAGCGGGGAAGCGATCCTGCGAGAGCACCCGGATGCGATCGCGGATCGAAGCAACCTGGAAAAGGTGGAAGACGTTTCGATTCTCGAGATTGTCAGACCGGATCCCGGCAGGGATCTCAGTTGGAGAGTGGGCCTGGCCGATGTGCCGCTTCCCGGGGGACGGCGTGGCCGGTTGGTTGTGATCGAAGACGTCACCGAGGTGGTTCGGGCCGATCGTCTGGAACAACTGACCCACATGGCGCGAATTGTGGCTCATGAGGTCAAGAATCCGTTGACGCCGATACGACTGTGGGTTCAGGAACTCCAGGAAAGCCGTCGCAGAGATTCGGAGGATCTCGGCAGCCTCGTCGATCAGGCTACAGCCGAGATCCTGGTCCAGACGGGTCGGCTCCAGGAGACCGCCAACGCCTTTTCCAACCTGGTGGCACTCGAGGCCTGGGAACCTGAGCAGGTCGACCTCGGTGTGGTTGCCACCGAGGCCGTTGGTCACTTGGATGTGCTGCACCGCCGGGGAGGCAAACTGCGGTTGGAAATCGAGGGGCCGGGGCGATGCCGGATCACCGCTGATGCCCGGTGGGTTCGTCGAGCGCTGGACACAGTTTTGCTGAATTCGATGACTGTAATCGACCATCACCTCGGTGAGATCGTCGTTCGCACTCGGGTCGAGGGGGAGGAGTGCGTGCTCGAGGTCGAGGATGACGGTGGAGGCGTGGATGGTGAAAGGACTGACGATCTCTTCGCGCCGCACTTTTCGGAGACCGGGTCCGGGACCGGGTTGGGCCTTGCCCTGGTTCGTCAGGTGGTGTCCAGGGCCCACGGAGTCGTTGACGCAATCAACGGTCCAAAGGGACTGGTGGTGCGAATGCGATTTCCCGGTGCTCCTGACGGCTAACCCGCACTTCTCACCAGTGATCTGCTGCGGCCGCCGATGCGCAGCACCCAGCGGCACTTTCTCACCTCGGGGTGCTCAACGTACTGTCAAGTACGCCTCCGCGCCCCTCGGATCGAAAACTCCACTGGGCACAGCACCTCGACGCCCTCGTGACGAAAACTGGTGAGAAATGCGGGTTAAAGCCTGAGGATCGAACAATCGGGCTCGGGATAATGCCTTCCCATCTGCTGCCGGTTCGGCTCTGCCGGGTTAGAATGCCCCGATGAAGTCGTGTCTATTCGGATGGATCCTGGTGCTGGCGATCGGATGTGGAGGTGCGCCGAGGGCCCCTGTTGACCCGCCGCCACCGCTCTTGCGCAAGACCGTCGTCTGGGTGGGTGAGGCCATTGACGAGGACGTGGCGGCGAGGCTCAAGAGAGTCGGCGTCGCCCGCCTGGTCGTTCGGCGAGGTTCCATCGACCTGACGACAGGAACGCCGGTCATCAAGGTTGACCCGGTCCCTGAGATCGCCGGCGACATTCCGGTCTCCGCTGCATTGCGTATTGAATCCGGACCAGTCGAACTCCAGCCGGATTCGGCCTCGTTACTCTGGCGTGGGCTTGCGCCTGTTGTCGGCCCCACGACGGCCGAGATCGTGGTTGATGTGCCGACCCTCTCGCCGGGTATTCCTGATTTTGTTCGGGCCCTCGACCAGGTGTCCGGCCTGCCGGTCGTGCCGATCCTCACGGTGAGCCAGATTCGAACCGACCTCGGCCTGGAGTTGGCCAAGGCCGCGGGGACGGTCATCGTTCCCCTGTTCGGACCGGGTGCAGTTGGTCTGCGGGGTGTCGGCGACGCCGGGACCGAACCCCTGGTCGATAGACTTGCAACCCTTGTGGGCACGGGCGTAGGGGTCAGAGCCGGCATCGTCTTGACGCCCAGGACGGATCCGAAACTGGTGCATTGGGGAGAGGACCTCAATCGGCTCTGCGACGGGGGCCGGGTCGAGATCAGCACCGTTTCGAAACTGGATCGTGCCTTTGTCTTCCGGAAACCAATGGTATGGAGCGGGCGAGAGTGGGCGGCGGAGGACAGGTTTGAGGCTCAGTGGATGGACACAGTACGTCTGGACTCCGCCCTTCGCGAGATCGATTCTGTGTTCGTGCCCGAAATTGCGGGTTGGGACCTGGTGACGTTGCCCCCTTCCGGTGGGTCCCTGGGGATCGACCGTCGGGCCCTGATGGCATATCTGGAGGGACAAGGCCCGGCGCTGAACCTGGATGTCAGGCTTCGCCGTCAGGGGCGTTCCCTTCGGCTTTCGGTCGTCAACCTGAGTCCATTTACCTCGGTGGTGTCCGGCCACGCAAACTGGTTGGAGGTCTCATTGGAATCCGGTTACCTGATGGCGAATGATGCCGGGACATTCGATCGGGTCGAGTTGGGCAAGAGGGCCGGGGATCAGTGGAAACCGGGCCTCGGTTCAGGCGTCAACGCCGTGCGGTTCACCGAGACCTTCGTCGGGGCGGAGGAGTCGTTGACGACGGGGTTGATCCGGTTGCCCTCCAGTCGTTCCAAAGTGGTGGTCCGCTGGTCGGTGACGCTGTCGGATGGCAGCGTTGTATCTGGAGAACTGCGGGAGTAAGAGAGGCAACAGACACAAAGGCAGTTGAACCGCCAAGACGCAAAGATCGCCAAGATGAGAAAAGCGAATATGGGAATAGAAGAGGCCGCTAAATAATATGCCTATCTCAAATTGAGCGTTCTCATTCCTGGTGTTGTCCTGAACCGGCACGTACGGCTTTTGAAATCCGGCATCAAGCGTCGAGTCAATAACTAAATATCTCTTCTTCCCTTTGCGCTCTTCGCGTCTTGGCGGTTCAATTGCGTTTGTGTTCCTGCCCGGATGTCTTGATCATCGAAAAGGCGTGGATTTTTCGGCCTTCGACCACGTATTTGGATTCAAACCCGGTCAAGGGCAGGCTTGAAAAGGCTTCTTCGGGATCGGTGCTCTCAAGACCCGGGGTCTGATGCAGCACGGCCTCGATGACCTCGGCGTAGGCGGGGTGGTCGCTCTTGACCAACAGTGGCGCCCCGGGCCTGAGGCAACGAACCATCGCCTCGGTGACGTCAGGTGTGAAGAGACGGCGCTTGTGGTGCCGTTTCTTGGGCCACGGGTCAGGAAACAGGACGTAGAGGGCATCGACCGAATCCGGTGGGAGAAGCCTGAAGAGCAGGTCTTCAGCTGTTGTCCTGAGCAGGCGCACATTTTTCAAACCGCGTCGGCCGGCCTTGTCGCAAACCAATTGGTGGTACTTGCCGGCGCGTTCGACGGCCAAGAGGGACAGTTCCGGGTGCTCGGCCGCCAATTTGAGCAGAAAGCGGCCCTTGCCCGATCCGATCTCGACGTGGACCGGTCCGTCGACGCCGAAGATCTGGGGCCAGTGGAACGGGACGGTGACGCTGTTAAGGTCGATGTCGATCGTCACTCAGCCGCCTCGTCCTCGACTCCCAGGTGTATCATTGTGATCCCCAACTCCTCGGCGAAGGTCAGAACTCGTTCGTCACGATAGAATTCTCCGTAGTAAATCGTTCGAATACCGGCATTTACGATCAGTTTGAAACAGTCGAAGCAAGGGGAGGCAGTGACGTAGATCTCTGCGCCTTCGAGCCGGACCCCATGGCTGGCGGCCTGAACCAGTGCGTTGGCTTCGGCGTGCACCGTACGAACGCAGTGACCCGTCTCTATCAGGCACCCGACATCGGTGCAGTGGTCCGCGCCGCGAATCGATCCGTTGTAGCCGGTCGAGAGGATGGATTTGTCGCGAACGATCACCGCTCCGACATGCTTTCTCGGACATGTCGAACGCGTGGCGGCCTGCACTGCCAGGTTCATGAAGTATCGGTTCCAGCTGACTCTCATAGGGTGAGTATCCGGCCTTGGCTACAGGATTTCAGACTGCGGAAAGAAGAAGGCGATTTCGATGGCTGCGTTCTCGGAAGAGTCTGATCCATGAATCGCGTTGCGCTCGATGGACTCTCCGTACAGTTTTCGGAGAGTGCCCTCGTCGGCGTCGGCGGGGTTGGTGGCGCCCATTACTTTGCGCAGCGTAGGGACGGCCTGGTCTCGCTCGAGGGCCATCACCCACACAGGTCCGGACGTCATGTATGCCACGAGGTCGTTGTAGAAGGGGCGCTCCTTGTGAACAGCGTAGAAACCCTGAGCCTGTGTCCGGCTGAGGCGGGTCATCCGGCCGGCGAGGATCGTGAATCCCTCGCTTTCGAGATGGGAGATGATTTTTCCGGTATTGCCCTTTTCGACGGAATCGGGCTTGATGATCGTGAAGGTGCGTTCGCTCATATTTCCTCCTGGTGTTTGTCCCTCAGGGGGACCGGGGTGGGGATGATACACGCTGGGAAGCTGGGGCGCCAGGAGGCTGGGACGCTCGGAAGCTGGGACGCTAGGACGCAGGAGGGAGCGCGGGGCTCCTGCCCCGCATCGTGCCCCCGGACGACACAAGAAGGCAATTGAACCGCAAAGATCGCCAAGAACGCAAAGGGAACGCAAAGAAATCTTCCCGGTTCTGCTAGTCTCTGCCAATGATGCGAGGAACTCCGGGTGGTGGTTGGATTGAGGTGGTCGCCGGGCCGATGTTTTCTGGAAAATCGGAAGAGTTGATCCGATTGCTTCGGCGAGCGGCCATTGCTCGGCAAAGACTCCAGGTCTTCAAGCCGGCAACGGACACTCGCTACTCTGATGATGACGTCGTGTCCCATTCCAAACAGAGAATTCCCTGCGAGGTCGTTGAAAAATCGGAAGACATCCTCGTCAAAGTTGATCCCAGGACCGATGTTGTCGGGATTGACGAGGTTCAGTTTTTCGACGATGGTCTGCCGAAGGTCTGTTCGCATCTGGCCAATTTGGGGAAGAGGGTCATCGTCGCCGGTCTCGACATGGATTACCGGGGTGTCCCGTTCGGGCCGATGCCGGAGCTCCTGGCCCTGGCGGAGAACGTCAAGAAGATCACGGCTATCTGTTCCAGGTGTGGCGCCTCTGCCTCGTACACCCAGCGCCTGATCCCCTCTGATCAACAGGTAGTGGTTGGTGCCTCCGGAGTCTATGAGGCGCGGTGCCGCCGATGTCACGAACCCGAGGGTGCGCCGGTTGACGAGACGCCCTGGCTCTTCCCGCCGGTCGAGGCGGGTGTTGAGTAACTCCTGACCTTTTGTCACGGCATTGTCAGTGTTGAAACTGAGCAACTGCAGTGGTACATTCGCCTGAGCGCGGCATCTCGCCGGCGCGTGAAGACAAGGAGGCTGATATGAGGAAGATGTCCCTGTTGTTGCTGGTGATGGTGATTGTAGTCATGGCGGGCGTGGTTCAGGCCCAGGATCATGCGTATGTTGGTGCGTCCAAGTGCAAAATGTGCCACAAGGTCCAGTTTGCTTCGTGGGAGCAGTCGACTCACGCCAAGGCTCTCGACTCCGCCAAGGGTTCGACGGATCCTGCGTATGACGCCGGCAAGTGCACCGCGTGCCATGTAACCAACAATGATGAAACGATGGCCGGAGTGCAGTGTGAAGCCTGTCACGGGCCCGGTGCTGATTTCAAGAAGATGAGCATCATGAAAGACCCGGAGAAGGCCGCCGCGAATGGGCTGATTGTCCCGACGCAAGAGACCTGCGACGGATGCCACAAAGATGACGGTCACTCAAAGGTCGTCGATCTGGCGACCGAGATGACCAACGCCGCCGCCATTCACGAGTTCAAGAATCCCCCGGGTGAGTAGAGAATAGACCTGGGAGTTTAATCGAGCGGCGCGACCTGGTCGCGCCGCTTTTTCGTTGAGGGAGAGGTCCGTGAAGGCTTTCAGCGTCAGTGAAGGGAGCCCCGGTGACTTTGTCGCTCGGGTCCAGGGCGAAATCAAGTCTCGGCAATTCGAGGAAATCGCGTCGATTCGCCTTGAGGGTGACGCGTTGATCGTTGCTTTTTCCTGGATGGGGACGACCTTGTTGACATACCGCCTTCAGCCCCAGGCGCGGGGATTCTCCGCGGTGCTCGAGCGGCAGAAGGTCTCGCCGTTTCACGTCCCTTTCAAGGCCGGATTCGAGGAACGATTCGATCAGATCATGGCCAAGGTTGGTGCCAGGAGCGTTGACAGCTGAGGTGCCGGAAAAACGCCAAGAAATAGCCACAAAAAGGCACAAAGAGGCACAAAGAGAGAAGCAAAAAGGCCCGCTGGGACTGTGTCCGGGAGCGAGGGGTAGGAACCGGCACCAAGCCGAAGGCTTGCCACGGCGAAGCCGTGGGGACTCCAGGGGAGTCCAGTGCGGGCACTGCCCCGCATTGTGACGACTCGATGATTGCAAGAAGCTAAGCTGTTAGCCGTTAGCCGTTAGCCGTTAGCAGTTGCCAAGGTTGTTTTCCGGCCCGCAGAACAACCCTTCCGGAGCTAATCGCTGAGAGCTAACTGCTAAAAGCCCCTTATTCCACTTCTGCGAACAACTCGATCAACTCGCCGACCCTGGTCGAAGAATCATCCCCGGCCGGATAGCGATAGACCATTTCGATAATCCGGCTGGACCTCGGGTGCATTCCGAGAATTCGGGTCTCCTCCATAGTCGAACCGCCGTCACCATAACGGCCCCGAGAGTAGAAGGCGGTCCCCATCGGCCCGGTCAGTTCTTGTGCGCCGGAATAGACGCCGTCCGGACGATTCTCGATATCTTTTCGATGAGTCTCAACGGCTGCGATAAGGTTGACTGCTTCCTCTTCCGGACCAACGAGGAATTCAATCGTGCCCTGACGCTCGGGGTCTGACGGCGCGATAACCAGCGAGGTTCCCTGGTTGGTCTTGACGACCCATGCGTCCCCCAAGTCACCTATTGATAAGTCCAGTTCTGTGTTGGACACGCCGGCCGGCGGTGGTGGCGCCGGCGAACAGCCCATCCCCAGACCGGCAACGACCAGCAGGATGGCAAACGAAACCGGGATCTCCATCCGGAGTGATCGGGAGGGGGGCGCCAATTGAATTTTTGTCATGACTTTTCTCCTGTAGGTAGAGCGACGGCATGCGTCAGGTCGATCGAGTGGTCCGCGGCACACCGCATGCATCGGACTCGTGAATCGTGGTTTTCGAGGCGAAAATTCAATTCGCGGGCGCCGCAACGACCGCAGATGAAGTTCTTCGAATAGACCCAGTGGAGAATGGTCTCGCGATCATAGTGCTGATTCTTTTTGACCTGCCGGCTGAGCGTTGAGGCTCGGGACCGCCCGAGGATCAGAGGCGCCGTGAATGTCAGGACCATCTTGACGCTACCGCCCAATATCGTGAATCCTCCGCCCAATTCGACGCCGGCAATCATCTCGAACGGAATTGAAAGAAGGTCTTTCTTGGTGCGAGCCAGAATCCGTTTGGAGGTCAACAGCATGGGGCCTGAATCTGTTTCCAGTCGGAGAAATGGAACCTCCTCGATCAAAAGGTCATCCGCAAATGGATCGGTGGCGCCTGTCGGGAGCGGGTGGTGCGCCTGATAGTGGGAAGCACGGTCGGTCCATTCTTGCTCAATTCTCTGAGCCTTGTTGATTTCTTCTTCCAGCCGGGAGTCGGCCATCATTCGCCTGACGGCCCGCTTCTCGTATTTGGCGAATACCAGACCACAAGAGCGGCATTCGGGGTGAGATTCGGGGTTCTCGAACCCACACGAGGGGCAGGGGAGCCCTGCCGCTTCGTCCGGCGGGGGCTGTTGGGGAGACGGAGGGGAATCTGAAGCAGGTCGAATCTCAGTCCGAATTCCGATTTGATCGAGTTCCTTGAGTATCTCAGCTGCGGTTGGACCGTCAACCGACCGGAAGAGTGTCTGGCCCAGGTCTCCCCATACCGGTTGAGAGCAATGAGGGAATCGTT
>JAUWTC010000453.1 GCA_030609785.1 Holophagae bacterium | reverse complement strand
GTCTGTGCGGGCGCCGTGCATTCGTCGGCGCTGCTCCTGGAATCGGGATTCTGCGACCGTCTACCGGCCCTGGGCCGTTACCTGACCCTCCATCCGGCGTTGATCCTGGTCGGCGAACACCCGCAGGCGATCTCCAATTTCCACGGCCATCCCAAGAGTTTTTTCTGTGACCAATTCTGGCGATCCGACGGTTTCTTGTTGGAGAGCTGCATGTATTACCCCTTTATCACGGCCAAAAATCTGATCGGGTTCGGTTCCGAGCACACACAATTGATGCAGGCCTTCCCGAGGCTCCAGATGATCCTGGTGTTGGCCGTCGATCAGGCCGAGGCGGACAACCGGGTCGAGATCGACAGCGATGGGCGCCCCGTAGTCGACTACACGCTCTCAAACTCAACGCTTGATTCGCTCCACATGTCGATGAAGGCCGCCACCCGTATTTTCTTTGCCGCCGGCGCAATCAGGGTTCATGCCCCGGCCGGCGAGCGATTTTTCATCGAGGCCGCGGAGGCCGTTGATATCGAACGATTGATTCCACGCAACAAGGTTGTGCCTGGGAGGATTTCCATTACCAGCGCGCACCTGATGGGAGGATGCCGAATGGGCGAGGATCTTGGAACGTCAGTCACCGATGCGTGGGGCAGGGTGCACGGTCACCCCGGTCTCTTCGTCGCCGATTCTGCCTTGCTGCCGCGGGCGAGCGAGATCAACCCCTATCTGACGGTCATGGCTCTTGCGGACCGGGTGGCCGAGCGGATCCGCTTGGATGCTGGGGAGTTGTTATGAAAGCCCGAGGATCCCTTCCGGCCGTTCAAGCCCTGCAGGACGAGGGCGTCAAGAGAGTCTTCGGTATTCCGGGGACCCACAACATCGAGCTGTGGGACGCCATCCAGAATGCCGCCACTATTGAGCCCGTTCTCGTGACCCATGAGGGCGGGGCGGCTTTCATGGCAGACGGGCTGGCCCGGTCGTCCGACGAGGTCGGGGTATTGGTCATCGTGCCCGGCGCAGGCGTCACCCATGCGCTGTCCGGGATTGCCGAAGCCCTGATGGACAACGTGCCGATGGTCATTCTGGCGTGCGGCATCCGTTCGGATACGGGAACCGCGTTCCAGCTGCACGCGATCGACCAGTTGGCGGTGTTGCGTCCGGTAACCAAGGCTGCCTGGCGGGTCGAGCGTCCTGGTGACATCTATTCGATGGTGCGCCGTGCCTTCGCCGAGGCCCGGGCCGGGTGTCCGGGCCCTGTGGCGATTGAGATTCCCGCTGATTTCTTCATGGTGACCCAGGAGATGGACCAGCCGGAGCCTTTTGTGGTTCCCAAGGTCGACCATCGGCCGGACAGGGACATTCTGGAGCGGGCCGCCAGAATTCTAACCGAGAGCCGGCAGCCGGCTCTCTACCTCGGCCGAGGGGCCGAGGGCGCCTCAGACCTGGTCGTTCGTTTGGCGGAAAAGCTCGGCGCCCCGGTCACGACCACATTCCAGGGCAAGGGAATCTTCCCGGAAACCCATCCCCTCTGGCTCTGGACGGGTTTCGGCGCCCAGGCGCCGTCGTACGTTCGGAAAGTGATGGGCCAGTGTGACGCCTTGCTGGCAGTTGGATGCAGGTTTTCGGAGGTTGCCACCGGCAGTTACGGGTTCGACATGCCGGAACGCCTGATTCATGTCGACATCAGCGCAGAGGTGCTGGGCCGGAACTACCCGGCGGATCTGGTCGCCTGCTGTGATGCCAGGGCCTTTCTCGAGGGGCTGATGGAGATCATTCAGGGCGAGCGGCCCTGGGGACCGTTGGCGCAGCAGATTGCGGAGGGGCGTGGAACGGTCGAAGATCGCTGGGATGGGTTGTCGGCCGCCGAGGGTTCGATCACCGCCGGAGCGTTGTTCTCCGGTCTGCAACGGCACTGCCGGCCGGATGCCGTCTACACGACCGACAGCGGGAACGGAACCTTTCTGGCAGCCGAACACCTGCGTCTGGAAAAACCAGGTCGGTTTCTGGCGCCGATCGACTTCTCCTGCATGGGCTATTCGGTTCCCGCCGCAGTTGGAGCCGCGATGGCTCATCCCGGTCGTGACGTCGTCGCCCTTCCGGGAGACGGCGCATTTCTGATGACTGCCCTGGAACTCCTGACCGGCGGCGCCTATGGCGCCACACCGCTGGTCTGTGTTCTCAGGGACGGGAAGTTGGGGCAGATCGCTCAATTCCAGAGGATCCCCCTCAATCGGGAGACCTGCAGTGTGTTACCGGACTACTCGGTCGCAGGGGTTGCTCAGGCTGTTGGGGCGTCCTTCTTCCGTGTCGTCAGTGTCGCAGAACTCGACACGGTGATTCCGGCGGCTCTGGAACTGACTCGACACGGTACGGTGGCTATCGTCGAGGTGATGTTGGATACGTCTCACAAGACCTACTTCACCAAGGGTGTCGTCAAGACCAATTTCTGGCGATTGTCATGGGGTGATCGCCTGCGCATGCTGGGCCGGGCACTGGCGAGGCGCCTGGTGTAGGGGACTTCGAAGACAAGAACACAATTGAACC